>CAZHNE010000001.1:0-1202 GCA_964533775.1 uncultured Spirochaetaceae bacterium
TATCCTTCTAAAACAAAAACAGCAAGAATGTTTACTAAAGGCACAGCTACTAATGCAAGCGAGCTAAAAATAGGCATTGCCGCATCTCCAAATATCCCCTGTAAAACAGGAACTCCAAATATCATTATATTTGATCTAAACCAAGCTTGAACAATAACTGCCTTTTTAGGATTTGATAAACTTCCTCTATTCATAATTAATGCAATTGCTAAAGTAATTAAAGGCAATAATATAAGGACAATTAAAACCATCTTTAAAGAGCTTTGGATATCGACACTTTCCATGTTGTATATTCCAAGAAATAATAATAATGGAAGAGGAACTCTAAAAAGAAACTTGTTTAGTGCATTTAGTGTTTTCTTATCTATCCAGTCGAAGTAAACTGAAATCTTTCCTATAGCCAGCAAAACAAATAAGGGGAAAACGACGTTAAAGGAAAATAGTAGGTTGTCCATAGTTTAATACTCCATGGAAGTTATTATATATAAATGTGAGATAAATTAAATACTATTTAGACTAAAGCTGTGTAAAAAGGTGTAAAACATGAAATTATGCCAATATAAAGTAAAAGATTGTAAAGTTTTATTTTTAGAAAGTTAACCATTAGGCACAAGTAGCACTTAAAACAACTCTATAAATAGCAATTAAAGCGTTTAATAAATAACATCTAACAAAATTCTAAATAATTAATGTTTTTTTAAATAGCTATTGACATAAGTTACAAGATGGTTTATATTATAAACATCTTAAGGGAATTAAGAAAAACAAAAAAACTATTCACGGTAAAGGAAAACACCAAAATGAAAAAATTATTAACAATCTTAGCACTAACAGTAATCTCAATGACAGCACTATTCGCAAACACAACAAAAGTACAATTAAAAACAGATGTACCGGAAGTAAAAGCAAGCTTTGTATTAAAATACAATGACAATGCAATAACTGGAGAAAAAAACGAATTTGTAATGGATCAAAAATTATCCGAAAGAGGACAAACAAAAGACTTTATAATTAACGTTACTAGTAACTACAACAATAACCAAAATGTTCAAGTAGCTATAACTCCTGGTGATTTCATTTTACAAAGAAATGGAGCATCTTCCAACATTAAACCAACAGTAAATTGGATTCACAAAGTTGAAACTTTTATTCCTGCAGGCGTTCAAAATGACTTTTTAATAAGTAAGTTTAATTTAACTTGG
>CAZHNE010000001.1:1302-70306 GCA_964533775.1 uncultured Spirochaetaceae bacterium
TATTCCTGCAGGCGTTCAAAATGACTTTTTAATAAGTAAGTTTAATTTAACTTGGGATGGAACTAGTAAAGCTGCAGAATTAGCTGCTGGTACTTATGTAAGTGATGTACAAATTGTATATACAGCAAATTAATAAAGAAAAATAAACCAAATAAAAAAAGGGTAGCTAAAGAGCTATCCTTTTTTATGCCTTACGTGTAATTGAATTTGATAGAAACAAGTAGAAATAAAAAAATCCAATTTGTAAAAACTGGATTTTTATTCGTTTAATCATTTTGTTGATTGGAGTTTTTATGTCTGTTACGATGCTTTCTGTGAAGATAGTGAGGGCATAGTTCAATTTCCCCACCTTCGATTATTATATCCTTACCTTCGACAAGGGCTGTAGTTACTTTTTTTCTTGCAGTAGCATATATAGCTTGAGTTGTTGTTCTTGCAACATTTAACTTTTTGGCAGCTTCTTCTTGCATCAAGTCTTCATAATCAATTAAGCGCAAAGCTTCATACTCATCAACAGTCATTACGATAGCGGAGTTATTTCTTTTTCCTTTAGGTCCAAAACGAGTATATTCTGGCATTCCTTCTGAAATCCGTCTACTTTTTTTAGGTCTAGGCACTTTATTACTTCTCCGTTTAATATTTATAAGATAATTTATAATGTTTTGATAAAAAATGCAATTGGAGAATGGGCTTCCCCAATTGCATAGTAGTTTAGTGAGAACTACGTTTATGACATTATCATGAGGTTTTTTAAGAACCCCATTGATTTGATGTTCCTAAATTAGTGGTTACCGCCAATACATGATGCTTCAGGATCAAAGTCCAGCTTTTCTGCTAAGTATGCTTTTACTGCATCATCAGCATTTCCTTGTACTCCAGGTACTAATTTAATATTAGCTTGCGTAACTAGAGTTTTAGCACCTACCCCAAGGCCACCACATATAAGTGTATCCACGTTATTTGATGTTAATAAATCAACTAATGTACCATGTTCATAACCTTCAGTAGATATAACTTCGTGATTTTTTATTTCACCTTTTTCTATTGTATAAATTTTAAATTCTTTGGCTTGACCAAAATGTTGTTCAACTATTTCATTTGTATATGTAACCGCTATTTTCATTGGTTAACTCCTTGTAAGACTTTAGATGATATTAGTTTACCGAGATTGTAGGCATATGTCAATAACTAAATTTAGTTTTGCATGTTGACTTTTACTTTAATTAGTTTAAAAATGAACAATACAAAAATGAAGTGAAAGAGAAGGGTTATGGGGAAAAATGAGTTTTCTGCTTTTAGAGAATTAACAGAAAATACAGTTAGGTTAATGCATTGTATGATTAAAAATGCTAAAACTTCTAAAAGTGATGAGTTAAGTTTAAATACTAGTCAAGTTCGAGTAATTTTATTGCTAAAAAAGTTTAAATCGTTGAAGATGAGTGAATTAACAAATCGAGCTAATGTCGTGAAAAGCTCTATGACAAATATAGTTGATTTTTTAGAAACTTTAGACTTAGTTGAAAGATTAAGAGATAAAAGGGATAGAAGAATTGTTTATGTTACCTTAACAAGTGAAGGCGAAGAAGTGGCTAATAGTTTAAGAGAATGCATATGTCATTCTTTTGAAGCAAAAACAAATTGTTTATCAGAAGAAGAAAAAGAAGAGTTTATTGAGATAGTATATAAACTAAACTCTTTTATAAAACAAATGGAGTGTCATAATGAAAAATAATCCTCATGAATTTTTAGGAGAGCAAAAAGTTACTCCTTTATTATTCAAACTATCAATTCCGGCAATGATTGGAATGATAAGCAACGCTTTATATAATGTTATAGACACAATTTTTGTAGGCCATGGAGTAGGACCTTTAGCACTTGGCGGTTTAACAATAGCATTTCCTTTTCAGATGATTATTGGAGCGTTTGCGCTCATGTATGGAGTTGGTGTTGCATCAGTTATATCTAGAAGATTAGGAGAGGGAAAACCTGAAGAAGCTGTAATTGCAGCATCAAATGCTTTTATATTAACATTTATAACATCTCTTATAATCCTTATTTTAGGTCAAATATATTTAGAAGAAATTTTATTAATATTTGGAGCAACAGAAGATATTCTTCCCTATGCAAGGGATTATATGAAAATAATATTATTAGGTGTTCCTTTCTTGTCTTTTTCAATGTGTGCAAATAATATATTAAGAAGTGAGGGATTGGCGAAAATTTCAATGACTATAATGCTTCTTGGTACATTAACAAATATAGTGCTTGATCCAATATTTATCTTTGGGTTTAAAATGGGAATTAAAGGGGCAGCTTATGCAACAGTTATTTCACAAATATTTAGTTCATTATATGGGCTATCTTTCTTGTTAAGAGGAAAGTCTTCTATAAAATTCAAGGCCAAATTATTTAGATTAAGAATAAGCTATATTAAAGAAATTATTCTATTAGGATTAGCTACTTTTATTAGACAAGCTGGAACTTCCCTTATGGCTTTAGCAGTAAATAATATGGTAAAAATATATGGTGGTGATTTAGCAATTGCCGCATTTGGTATGGTTAATAGACTTCTAACACTAGCTTTAATGCCAATATTTGGCATGAACCAAGGTTTACAACCAATTATAGGGTACAACTTTGGTTCTAAGAAATATGGAAGAGTCAAAGAGGCGTTACGGACAGCGATAATGATAACAACAGCTATGGGACTTTTCTTTTCTGTATCAGCATTACTCTTTCCAAGAACATTGTTAAAGATGTTTACAACAGATCCTGCTTTATTAGACCTTGGAGTGGTAGCTTTAAGAATAATTATTTCGGCATTAATTTTATTAGGCTTACAATCTTGTGGAACAACTTATTTTCAAGCGATTGGGAAAAGTGTTCCTGCTATATTACTAGGAATGAGCAGGCAATTTATAGTTTTAATCCCGTTAGTTATAATACTTCCTAGGTTTATAGGTTTAGTAGGAGTTTGGATTGCTTTTCCTGTAGCAGATATATTAGCAGCCTTGGTTACCGCTCTTTGGGTTGTTGTAGATTTAAGAAAGAGTAACCTAAAAGAACAATAGGAAAAATAAATACTACTTAAATAGTTTTTTGTTGGCTTGCTCTAAGAGAGAAAATATCTTTGAATTTTAATTAAGATTTTCTAGGAGAAGATGTTGTTTCTCTTTTAATTAGTTTGCTTTTATAATCACTTCTAGTTACTTGCAAATTGTCTTCATTCTTTTCATGATCACTTATCTTACTCGCTATTAAAGACATTGCTTTTTCTCCTCTTTGGAATATTGAGTGCTCGATTGTTGTTAGTTGTAAAGAAGCGAACTTAGAGGGGAATATATTGTCAAAACCACATACACTATAGTCTTGAGGAATTAAAAAGTTATTATCCTTAATTGCATTCATAATTCCATAAGCGACCATATCGTTAATACCTACCATAGCTGTTACATCTTTATGCTCTGTTAAACAAATATTTGCTAGTTTATATCCTGTAAAATACTCAATATCTGCAAATGATATTTCTTCTTCAGGTAAAATGTTTTGGCTTAATACAGTTATCTCTGGAAGGTTATGTTTTTTAAAAACATGGTTTAGCCCTTCTAGTCTTTTTGTTCTTGCTGTATGAAATTCATTTAAACTAGTTGAAATATAAGCTATTCTTTTGTGACCTAACTCAATTAAATGTTGAGCAACTAATTTGCCGGCATCAAAATTGTTGATATTAACAGTGTCAAAATCAAAATTACTTTCTCCATCTCCAACAGCGACAATTGGAATGTGCTTGCTAAGCTCTTGAACGGGTTTTATTTGCTCGGGTATCATTGAAAAAATAATACCTGCAAAAGGATATCTAGAGAAAGTTTTTAAACTATCCCTTTCAATTGCAATATCCCAGTAAGTTGTCTTAATCAATGTTCGAAGTCCTAATTCAATTGCTTTATGCTCCATGCCTTGAATTAGAGTAGAATAATATGGGTTATATACAGAAGGGCAAATAATGAGAATTATTTCCCCTACGATAGAAGAATGTTTTTTATTAGTGTAATATAAAGATTTCGCTGTTGTTTTTACAAGATTAATTGTTTCTTGTGGAAACCTATTTAGTTTTTTCCCAGATAAAATCATTGAAACGCTAGCCGTAGACAAATTTGTAGCTTTAGCTATATCTGAAAGAGTTGTGCGCCGGTTTTTCATTTTATTCTCCCTATTAACTTTATAATAAACCAGTTATTGAAATATAACAATCTTTTAAACAAAAAAATTAAACAGAAAATTAAACAAAACCTTGCAGTCAATTAAAAAAAATTACTTATCATAAGATAACGAGAAAAGGTAAATATTAAAAAATTTAGCTTGACAACGCCATATACACCCCTTAATATGGTACAAAGTACTTTAGAAAACTTAAGGTATTTTATAATTTTATTTGTTAATAACAAAAACTGTTTAAGAAACAGTTTAAAAAAAAGAGGAGAAAACAATGAAAAAATCAATTTTCTTAGTTATGTTATTGGGAGCTTTATTAATAACCCCAATGTTTGCAAGTGGACAACAGGAAGCTGTATCTGATGAAGACTATAAGCTTGAATTAAAAATGAGCCATGTATTTGCTCCAAATGAACAACTAACAAAATCATTAACAATTGTTGTTGATAATATTAAAGAGAGAACAAATGGTGCAATTGACATTCAACAATATCCACAAGGACAACTTGCAACTTATAAAGATGGTGTAGAACAAGTTGCTTTAGGTGCAAAATTTATTTCTGTTGAAGACCCTTCATATTTGGGTGACTATGTTGCAGATTTTAATGCTTTAGTTGGGCCAATGCTATATAGCAATTTTGATCAATATGAATACTTGATTAACACTGACGTAGTTAAAGCCATGGTTAATGAAGTTGAAGAAAAACATAGAATTAAAGTTCTTGCTTTAGATTATATCTTTGGTTTTAGATCAATGATGACAAACAAAGTTATTAAAACTCCAGCAGATCTTAATGGAATGAAAATTAGAACACCAGGTAGCCAACTCTTTATTGATACTCTTAATGCAATGGGTGCAACAGCAACATCATTACCATTCTCAGAAACAATTAGTGCTGTTCAACAAGGTGTTGTTGATGGTCTAGAAGGAACAGTTGATGCTTATGGAACAAACGGTAGTTCTGAAGTTGCTAAGAAAATGGCATTAACAAATCACTTCTTAGGTACTTGTGGTGTTTATATTAATGCAGATTTATTTAATAGCATTCCTGAAAAATATCAAGTAATCATTGAAGAAGAGTTTACAAAGGGCGCTAAACAAATGATTTCAGAAATAACAAAGAACTATGAAACAGCTAAAGCTAACTTAGAAGCTCAAGGCATTGAGTTTAATGAAGTTGACCATGAAGCATTTGTAGAAGCAGTAGCTCCTGTATATGAAAACATGAAAGGTGTAACACCTGGAATTTTAGATATATTCAAAGCTGAACTAGCTAAAATGCCAAAATAAGGTATTAGAATTGAATATTAGGCTGTTAATTGTTAACAGCCTAAATTATTTTTTTAATAGGGGTTATTATGAAGGGTTCATTTAAAAATGTCTTGGCTAATTTAGAAGAAATTGGCTCTGGCTTTTTTCTTATTATTACAACTGTGTTAGTTTTAATAAATGTCTTTTTAAGATATTTTTTAAATATGGGAATTGTCTGGTCAGAAGAAGTAGCAACAGGTTGTTTTGTTTGGAGTGTTTTTTTAGGATCAGCTGCATGTTATAAAAGGGGCAAGCATGTTGGTGTTGATATGTTGGTAAAAAGATTTTCACCAAAAGTTCAAACAAGAATTGATATAGCGATTAATATTGTTTTATTAATTATTAACAGCTCTTTTACATTAATTGCTGTTCGATATTTACAAGTATCAGCAAGAAAGCCAACCCCTGTATTAGGAATATCTTCCGCATTTATTAGTTCATCTATTTTTGTTAGTTTTTTAATAATGACATTACATACTATCAATTTTTTAAAAAATGACATTAAGACAATTATAAAAAATAAAAAAGGAGGTGCTCAATGATAGCTTTTTTACCCATTATATTAGTCTTTCTCTTATATTTTTCTAGTATTCCGATTTCTTTTGCATTATTTGGGTCCACTCTTTTTTATTTTGGTTTAATTGACCAAACATCACCTGTAGCTTTATTGTTACAGAAGTTTGTAACAAGTACCCAATCTTTCCCTTTACTTGCTATTCCTTTTTTTGTTATGGCTGGATCCATAATGAATTATAGTGGTATTAGTAAAAGGTTGATGCAGTTTGCTGATGTTTTAACAGGGCATTTACCTGGTGGGTTAGCTCAAGCTAATGTACTTCTCAGTATGTTAATGGGAGGTGTCTCAGGCTCTGCTAATGCTGATGCAGCTATGCAAAGTAAAATGTTAGTTCCAGAAATGGAGAAAAGGGGATATGATAAATCCTTCTCAACAGCAATTACAGCCGCTTCCTCAGCAGTAACTCCTGTAATTCCTCCAGGAATTAATTTAATTATTTATGCATTAATTGCAAGTTGTTCTGTTGGTAGAATGTTTGCAGCTGGTTATTTACCAGGTCTTTTGATGACACTATCCTTAATGGTAACAGTTCATTTAATTTCAAAGAAAAGAAAGTATGTTGCTGTAAGAGATAAAAAAGCGTCATCTAAAGAAATATTCAAACAAGGTATTGATTCTATTTGGGCATTGCTTTTCCCTTTTGGTATTATCATGGGGTTAAGAATCGGATTATTCACTCCTTCAGAAGCTGGAGCAGTTGCTGTATTGTATTGTGTAGTTATTGGTAGATTTGTTTATAAAGAATTAAAAAAAGAAGATTTTATTCCAATAATGAAAGAAACAATTTACGGTACTAGTGCAGTAGTTTTAATTATTGTAGCTGCAAATATATTTGGATATTATTTAAACTGGGAAAGAATTCCACAAATGATAACAAGCTTTTTACTAGGTGTTACAAACAATAAGTATTTAATGCTGTTGTTGTTTAACATATTATTGTTATTAATAGGAATGTTTATTGAAGGTGGAGCAGTTTTAATTATTTTAGCTCCATTACTAGTTCCTGTAGCAACATCTCTTGGTGTTGATGTTATTCACTTTGGTTTAATTTGTATTGTTAATATTATGATTGGTGGTTTAACACCTCCTTTTGGATCTATGATGTTTACTACTTGCTCAATAACAGGTTGTGAGTTACAAGATTTTACAAAAGAAGTTATACCTTTTATTGGAGCATTATTAGTATCACTGATGTTAATTACTTATCTTCCAATTATAACGCTAGTACTACCAAACTTAATTTATGGCGTAGTGTAATGGAGGAATGTAGATGTTAATAATAGGGCATAGAGGGTGTAGTTATAGTGGATATAATCAAAATACAATTAGAAGTTACAAGAAAATAATAGACCAAGGAGCTAAGGCTTTTGAGTTTGATGTTCAAATAACTAAGGATAATGAACTAGTAGTTGTTCACAATTTAGATTTAACTAAAGTTTCTGATGGTTCTGGTTTAGTGGCAGAGAAAACTTTAAAAGAAATTAAAAATTTTCACGCTGGTAGTATCTCAAATGGTCTAGATTCTATTCCAACATTAACTGAGGTACTAGATATGGCATCTTCTTATAAAAAAGAAGATAGAGCTGTACTTCATTTAGAGTTGAAAGGTGATAACACTGGTGAATTAAGCGGAAAGCTTGTAAAAAGTTTTATTGATGCAAATAAATTAGATAGCGATGATTTTTTAATAAGTTCTTTTAATTGGGCAGAATTAGAAGAAATGAGAAAGGTTGTACCAACTTTAAAAATCGCACTACTAGATGGAGCAATAAGAAGAAAAGAATTAGCTCCAAAACTAGAATCTGATGAATCAATTTTTTCTGAGATTTTTGCATATGGGGAAGAAGATTACATGCTTCCCTTCTCTTCTAATTTAGAAGAAGCAATAGATGTTGTAAATCAAAAAGTAAAAATCGAGAATGATAGAAAGATTTTGGTAGAAGAAGTTAAAAAAGCTTTAACTGGTCAATATTACGATGATTCACTAATTGAAGCTGCTTTAAATATGAAGGCATTTTCAATTAACTTATGGTTCAAAACAGTTTCAAAAGAATATATTGAGAAGGCTCATAAAAAAGGTCTTAAAGTATTTTTGTTTACTGTTAATGAAAAGAAAGATATTGATAGTGTAAAAGACTTAAATCCTGATGGTATTTTTACAGATTATTATCTCGATACGAAAACTTATTATGAAAGTTTAAACACTTAGAATAAGCTCTATATGAACAGATGGAATAATGTAATATAATCCTGAGGCTTGTTTCCTATATTTATGATAGGAAATAAGCCTTTTAGTTTTTGTATTTATCTTATCTAACTATTACATAAGGCTTAGTAGCTTTCTTTTATATTTCTATTGTTTTATGGTTTTTCAAAATAAATAATACATTATTAATCGTTACAATTTGCCTATTTTAGGCTATAATAAAGTTGTTGAATTTAATTACTGGAGGTTGTATGAAAAATATAGGTATTTTAGGATTAGGAAATATCGCAAGAAAAATGGCAAGCACTGTTAATTTAATGGATGGTGTAAATTTATATGCGGTCGCTTCAAGATCGTTAGAAAAAGCCCAAGAGTTTAAAGAAAAGTATTTTGCTCAAAAGGCATATGGCTCTTATCTCGAATTAGTACAAGATGAAAATATTGATTTGGTATACATAGCTACACCACACTCTCATCACGCTGATTTAATCAAATTGGCAATAAACAATAACAAACCAGTATTATGTGAAAAGTCATTTACTACAAATTTAAAAGAAGCAAAAGAAGTTATTGCTTTAGCAAGAGAGAAAAATGTTTTCTTAGGTGAAGCTATATGGACAAGATATCTTCCTTCTCGGTTTATGATAGACCAAATATTAGAGAGCGGAGTTCTTGGTAATATTAGTTTAGTTGAATCAAATCTTGGTTATAAGGTTGCAGATAAAGAAAGAATATATAAAAAAGAATTAGCTGGAGGAGCTCTTTTAGATTTAACAGTATATCCAATTAACTTTACATGTATGTTTTTAGGTTCAGATATTAAGAAAATTAACTCGACAGTTGTTCACATGCACAGTGGTGTAGATGGATTAGAAACTGTTACTTTTGTCTATAACGATGGTATAGTAGCAAACTTTACTGCCTCTGTTTACTCAAACCTTAGTAAAAAAGGCTTCATTTATGGAACTAAAGGATATTTAGAAATTGAAAATATTAACAATCCTGAGAAAATAAGCTTATATGATGAAAAGGGTGAATTAGTAGAAGAGATGCTACCACCACAACAACTTACAGGTTTTGAATATCAAGTACAAGCTTGTTTAGACGCTATAGACGAAGGTGCTATTGAACCTAAACAAATGCCTCACAGTGAAATTTTGAGAATGATGGAAATCATGGATGAATTGAGAAAAAGCTGGAAAATAACATTCCCATGGGAAGAATAAATTGAGATTAAAAAGTAGAGAAATTGCCAATTAAAAACATTCATAAATTATGACTATATATTAAAGAGGAGGACTTTAATGAAATATATTGGTTCACTAGATCAAGGGACAACTTCAACACGATTTATAATTTTTAACTCTTATGGAGATATTGTAACATCGCATCAAGTAGAGCATAAACAGATATTCCCAAAACCAGGCTGGGTTGAACACAATCCATTAGAAATTTGGAAAAACTGTGAAATATGTATAAAAAAAGCATTAGAAAAAGCTTTTTTATCAGGATCTGCTATAAGCGCTATTGGTATTACTAACCAAAGAGAAACAATAGTTGCTTGGAATCCTAAAACAGGACGTCCTTATTATAATGCTATAGTCTGGCAAGATCTTAGAGGCTCAGATTTTATGGAAAGCCTAGAGGAGAAAGTTGATGCAACTTGGCTTGCTCAAAAATCAGGATTAAGACTTAGTCCTTACTTTGCAGTTAGTAGAATAGTTTGGTTACTTGATAACATTCAAGGATTAAGAGAAGCATGTGATAAAGGCGATGTAATATTTGGAACAATTGATACTTGGCTAACTTGGAATTTAACAGGTAAAAAAGCTTTAGTAACTGATGTAACAAATGCATCAAGATATGCCTTAATGGATATTAACTCTTTAAAATGGGATGATGAGTTGTTAGAACTTTTTAATGTTCCAAAAAACAGTTTACCAAAAATAGTTCCCTCTAGTGGAGAAATTTATGGTTATACTGAAAAGACAGGCCCATTAGGTGCTAAAGTCCCTGTTTGTGGTATCTTAGGTGATCAACAAGCTGCTTTATTTGGTCAAGCTTGCTTTACTGAAGGACTTGGAAAGAGCACATATGGAACTGGTTGTTTTCTTCTTGTAAATACTGGAGAGAAAGCATATATTTCTGAAAACGGATTATTAACAACTGTAGCTTATCAAATAGGTAATGAAAAACCAAAGTATGCACTAGAGGGCTCTATAGCTGTTGCCGGAAGCTTAGTTCAATGGGCACGAGATAATTTAGAAATAGTATCCTCTGCTCAAGAGTTAGATCAGTTAGCAGAAAGTGTTAAAGATAGTGGTGGTGTTTATATAGTGCCAGCATTTAGTGGTTTGTTTGCTCCATATTGGAGAAGTGATGCTCGTGGAGTTATTGCAGGATTAACCGGTTTTGCTACAAAAGCCCATTTATGTAAAGCTATATTAAACGCAACAGCTTTCCAAGCTTACGATATTTTCCAAACTATGGAAAAAGACTCTTCTATACAAATGAAGGTGTTAAAAGTAGATGGAGGGTTAACAAATAGCCGACCATTAATGCAATTCCAAGCCGACTTGTTAGGTATTCCCGTTATTAGACCAAAAGTTGTTGAAACAACAGCTTTAGGAGCAGCTTATGCCGCTGGAATTAGTGTGGGGATTTACAAATCAGTTGACGAACTAAGCAATCATTGGAAGGAAGAGAGAAGATGGACTCCTGCAATGAGTGAAGAAGATAAAGATATTAGAGTAAAAAAATGGAAGAAGGCTGTTTCAAAAACACTTAACTGGGTTGGCAATGATGAGGTTAGCTTGTAAACTATTTACATAGGGGAAATTATGGGCGGATTATCAAACATACAAACAATTGATATAATAAAAGCTGTTATTCAAATAGGTTTTTTAACCTGGGCTTTTTATCAATTTTATATGGCTTTAGATAGAACAAAAATTCAAAGAATGATGCAAATGATTTTTTATGCAGCTGCTATGTATATAGTAAGTTTTGTTCTTCAATTAAACATCTTAATTAAAGTGTTTAATTTTATAGCAATCCCATACGTTGTTTTCCTTATTATAATTTTCCAAGCAGAACTAAGAAGGTCTTTTTTAACAGAAGGTCTTGGAAGATCTAGGGTAAAGTTAACTTCAATTAGTAATTACTCAGATCAAATAGATATAGTTTTAAATGCCTGCTCTGTTCTACAGAGTAAGAGGCGTGGAGCTCTTTTAGTGTTCTCACGCCGTGATAGTCTTAACTCAGTGGTAAGTTCAGGCACTATTGTTAACGCTGATTTATCGATGCAATTAATTTTAACAATATTTGATCATGATACTCCTCTTCATGATGGAGCTTTAGTAATTCAAGATGGACGAATAAGAGCCGCTGGTTGTTATCTACCTTTAAGTGAACAAACAGATATCAAAAAAACTTTTGGTACGAGACATAGAGCAGCTTTAGGAATAAGTGAAGAAACAGATGCAATAGTAGTTGTTGTATCTGAGGAAACTGGAGCTATTACTTTAGCTTACAACGCTAGGTTGTTTTATGACCTTGAGATAGAAAACATAAAAAGAGTTCTTTTAGCTTGGTTTAGTAACAAAGATATAAGTGAAGAAGAAGAAAAGGACGAAAAAGAAGATGAAAAATAAACTTGCTTTATATTTATTAGACGACTGGAAACCCAAACTTATAAGTTTGTTTCTAGCTTTTTGTGTTTTTTTCTTCTACTTGTTTTCAACTAATACTAGCAGAGTTGTAACTATACCTCTTGATGTAGTCTTTCCAGCTGAATACCAAGCTGAGAGCTTAGTTCCAACAAATGTCGATTTGCAAATTAACGGTGACAACAATATAATTTATTTAATTGATCCTACTTTAGTTAAAGCAAAAGCTGATTTTTCATCAGTAAATAAAAAAGGAATTAGTAAAGTTCCTATTGAATTACAATACGATGAGAAAATGTTTTCTAAAGGAAATATAAACCTTTCAACAAACCCATCGACTATTAAAGTTTCTTTTAAAGAGGATTAGGTTTTGAACAAAATTGGTGTTGATATAGTAAATATTGAAAGGTTTGAAAAATTAAAAGATTATACAGTCGATAAACTCTTTAATAAAGTTGAAGTAGAACAGGCGTTAACTTTTAGTAATAAAAAGGCAAGAGCTGAGTTTTTAGCAGGAAGATTTGCTGCAAAAGAAGCTCTTGCAAAAGCACTAGGTGTGGGCTTTACAAAATTAATTCCCTCTGAGATAGTAGTAACAAATTTAGAAAGCGGACAACCTGTGATAACCTTAGAAGGAAAAACTTTAGAAACATATCCTAATTTAAATATTCAAGTTTCAATAAGTCATGATTTTCCTTGTGCAGTTGCTGTTGTCCTAGTCGAGGAAGTTAATGGCTAGAATTGATTGGAAAAGACCTCCTTTAAGAGATTTAGAAGAAGGCAAAGTTAGATATAAATTAGTTGTCTCTTATGATGGGAGAGCTTTTAACGGTTGGCAAACACAGAAGAATGGTCTTGGTATCCAAGAAGTTATAGAAAAAGCTTTAAAGAAAATGCTGCGCTACGATATTCCTATTGTAGGAGCTGGTAGAACAGATAGTGGTGTGCATGCAATGGGGCAAGTATGTCATTTTGATATTGTTGATAAAAAGATACCCTCAAGAGCTTTTCTAAATGTGCTTAATTATTATTTACCACCTACAGTTAGAATATTAGAATGTGAACAAGTAGACGGAGACTTTCATTCTCGATATACAGCATATGGAAGAAAATATAAGTACTTGTTAAAACGAGAAAATGATATGACTCCTTCAGATAATGGGTTTGTTACTAAAGTAAAAAAGTTTCCTCCATTAGAAGTATTAAATTCTTACGCTAAGCATATTGTAGGAACGCATGATTTTACAACATTTACAGCAAGCAAAGATGTAAGTCCTTCAAAGTGTAGAGATATGTATGAATCATTTTGGAGAGTTGAAAAAGACAAATGGGGATATGATGTATTAACATATACTATATGTGGCAATGCTTTTTTATATAAAATGATTAGATCTCTTGTTGGTACAATGATTGATTTTGCTATTAAAAACAAAACAAGTGAAGATTTTAAAAATGCATTACACAGTAAAAACAGAAAACTTGCAGAGAGAACAGCAAGTCCTCATGGCCTTTATTTGTTAGAAATATCTTATGATGAAAATGATTATATGTGGTTTGAAGAAACTGCAATTCCCTTAACAAAGTTGGAAGAATAAATGAATAAAGAAAAACATCTTAATGAAGTTATAGAAATACTAAATATGGCTAATACTGCATTTAGTGATGATTATTTAACAAAAAAAGAAGTAAAAGAAGACAAAAAAGACAGCTTTAAAAATAAGTTAAGATATAGAGAAGAAATAAATAAAATACAAAAACAAACACAAAAAACAGAACCAACATTAAGTGCAAAGCTTCCAGTTTCTCCATTTTCAGAGAAAAATTATTTTGAGTTAGAAAAAATAGTATTAAATTGCACAAAATGCATAGCCTCTTCAACTAGAAATAGTGTCGTGTTTGGAAAAGGCGAAAAACCTGCTAAACTAATGGTAATTGGAGAAGGTCCAGGAAAAGAGGAAGATGCTAGAGGTGATTTATTTGTCGGAAAGAGTGGGCAATATCTTTATAAATGGCTTCATTCTATTAATGTAAATGTTGATAGTGAAGTTTATTTTACAAACATTGTTAAATGTTTTAGCGGATCTAATCCAACGCAGGAAATTGTCGATTCTTGCTTGCCGTATTTAGAGAGACAAATAGAGCTTGTAAATCCAAAAGTTATTTTGATATTAGGAAAAATTGCAGCAAACAATTTATTTAAAAATGAACTAAGCTTAAATGGTATGAGAGAGAAAATACATACGTATAAAAGAATCCCTTGCATTGTTACTTATCATCCGGCTGCAGTATTAAGAAACCCTACTTGGAGAAGACCTGTTTGGGAAGATTTAAAAAAAGTTAAACAATTGATTAAAATATAAGAATTAGGATTATTAATGTTTGCAACAGTACTATTTGATTTACCATTAGATACACAATTCACCTATAAAATACCAGAAGCTCTAGAAGCTTCTGTTTGTGTTGGTGTTAGGGTAAATGTGCCTTTTAGAAACTATTCTAAAATTGGTTTTGTAGTAGAAATAGTAGAAGAATTTGAAACTAAATATAAGATTAAAGAAATTAAAAGAGTAGTTGATAAAGAACCTCTTTTTGGTGAAAACCAAATAGAACTAGCAAAATGGATGGCCGATTTCTACCTTTGTTCAATAGGTGAAGCTCTATCTCTTCAAATTCCTGGAGGCAAAAGAGAAAAACCTATTTCAATGAGTATCAGTGAAGAAGATATTTCAACAAGAAAAATAGATAAATTATCAACAGAGCAAGAAAAAGCTTTAAGGGTACTTAAGAAAAAAGAAAGTGCTCTTTATTACTTATATGGTGTTACAGGTTCTGGTAAAAGTGAAGTTTATTTTAGATTCGCTAAAGAGATAATAAAAGAAAACAAACAAGTTATATATTTAGTTCCAGAAATAACTCTAACTCATCAGCTAATACAGCAAGTAAGTAAACGATTCGATGAAGAAGTTGCTATATTGCACTCAGGAATGACAAAAAGCCAAAGACTTTCTCAATGGCTAAAAATATTTAACAATGAAGTATCAATTGTAATTGGAGTAAGAAGTGCTATTTTTGCTCCATTTAATAACATTGGTTTAATTGTTATAGATGAGGAGCATGAAAACTCTTATAAAAGCTCTCAAACTCCTCGATACCATGCCAGACAAGTAGCTCAGTATATTTGTAAAAAGCATGGCGCTACTCTTATTATGGGAAGTGCAACTCCTTCATTAGAAGCTTATAAACTAATGAAAGAAAATCATATTAAAAAAATAGAATTATTAGACCGTGTTGGTTTTGGAGTTATTCCAAAAATGAGAATTGTTAATATGATTAATGAAAGAGGAATTATTTCAAAAGACCTTGAAAAAGAAATTCAAAAAACAATCGAGAAGAAAAAACAAGTTATACTATTTTTAAATAGACGTGGTTTTTCATACTATTTTCACTGCAGAAGTTGTGGATATGAAATGCAATGTCCAAACTGCTCTATTTCTTTTACTTACCATAAGAATAATAACTCAATGGTTTGTCACTATTGTGGTTATAAAACAAAACCTATTAATGTGTGCCCTGAATGTAATAGTTTAGATGTTGGCTATAGGGGTTTTGGTACTGAAATGGTTGAACAAGAAATAAAATCTTTATTTCCTTTTGCAAATGTTGATAGATTAGATGGAGATATTGCAAAAGATAAAAAACAAATATTTAATGTTTTAGATAAATTTAAAAATGGCGAAACAGATATTTTGTTAGGAACTCAAATGGTCGCTAAGGGATTTAACTTCCCTAATGTTGAGTTAGTTGGAATAGTTTTAGCAGATTCGGCTATGAATATTCCTGATTTTAGATCTCAAGAGAGAACTTATGCTTTAATCACACAAGTTGCTGGAAGGGCAGGACGCTTTAACGATAAAGGAAAAGTAATAATTCAAACTCTACAACCAGATAATATAGCTATTCAAAAAGCATTAAAAAGTGAAAGAGAAAGCTTTTACGATAATGAATTAACAGTTAGAGAAGAAACTGAATTTCCTCCCTACTCAAGACAATTAAATTTAGTATTTAGAGGATTAAATAAGGATATTACTTACAGCTTTAGTGAAAAGTTTGAGGAAAAATTAAGTTATTTAAATAATTTATTACAAGAAAAAAACAATACCAGCGTTTTTATTTATGGCCCAAGTGAATGTAGTATATACAAGATAGCGAACAACTATAGATATAACATACTTTTACAACATGATAATATTACATTTTGCCAATGGTTAGTTAAGGAAACATTAAAGCAAATTAAAGTTCCAAATGGTATTTATGTTGAAATAGATGTAGACCCTCTTCAAATTCTATAGAATTTAAATCCAATCAAGTGGAAGGTTTCCACTTAGCCAATCTTTAATAAAGTTGTTATCAGCTTCTTCAAAAAGAGGATTGGTAAAACAACTTTCTAATACAGAAAATGGTACAGTACAAGAATGTGCTCCGCTTGCGTATGCGGTTATAACCTGGGAGGGAGATTTAAAAGAAGCTGCAATAATTTCACATTCAGTGTTTTCCTCTCCAATAATTTTATTTAAAGTAGAAATTGTTTTGGCTCCATCCATAAAGTTGGATTCAATTCTGTTATAATACAAAGCCAAGCTTTTTGCACCACTAAAAGCAGCCAATGCACCTTGAGCAGGTGTATAAATTAAAGTAGCTGTAATATTTATTCCTTTTCCTTGTAATCCTTTCATTGCTTTTATGCCTTCTTTTGTGGAAGGGATTTTAACATAAATGTTTTTCCCGAACTCGTTTTTAATATTTATAGCTTGCTTAATAATACTCTCTGCTTCTCTTTGAGTAACTTGAATATATAGATTTTTATTTTCTCCTATAATTCTTTGTATTTCATGAAAGTGTTTTATTGGATTTAGAATATTTTCTTTATAAACCAAACTTGGGTTCGTTGTTACACCTTTTAAAGGGAAATAGTCAAAAGCTCTTTTTATTTCTTCTAAATTTGCACTGTCTAATATTAATTTTTTATCCATACTTTTTCCCCTTAAACGAAAATACTTTTCTTTGTTTATAAATATACTATCCTACGAAGAAGTGAATTGCAAATTTTACTTAAGTTTTAAATTCAACTCAGCGGTTTTATTGCAGGGGACGTTATATAAGATTATACTTAACTCATCTTAAGAGAGATTATAAGAAAGGAATATATGAATAAGTTATACGATGATAAAGCATTTCAAATAATGAAAATAACAGATAAAAGCTCTTCCTCGGGCTTAAATAGATTAGAAAAGATAAGAGCTTTTGCCCTAGAAGGAAATTATAAAAGTATTGGAATTGCTTACTGCATTACATTCTCAAGAGAAGTTTCTATATTAAAAAAATATTTTGAAAAAAGTTTTAAAGTTTATGCAGTTGATTGTAAATATGGTCGTTTGATAAGTAAAGATTTATTAGGAGGGCATAGCTCAAGGGTACTTTGCAATCCGGCAGGACAGGCTCAATATTTAAATGACAAAAAGACAGACTTAAACATTTCTATTGGATTATGTGTAGGTCACGACATGATTTTTAATAAACAATCTTTAGCTCCTGTAACTTGTGTATATACAAAGGATTCTACTAATAACAATAACATGGACAAGGCTGTACAAGAGATTAGTAAACAGTTGCTTATAAAGGAATAACTTTCTTTTTTAGATATATTTAGTTATTGTTTAACTAAATAGTTGAATCATAGTAAAATAGAAGCACTTGTAAATAAATTATGATAGAAGGTATAATATTAGTATTAAGAATACAGTATAAATAAAGGATGATTATGTTAGAAATATATACAATAGGGGAAGAGGTCCTCAGAAATAAAAGCAAGAAAGTTGATAAGTTTGATTCAGCTTTAAAGTTGCTTGTAGAAGCTATGTTTGAAAAAATGGATGAAGCTGATGGTGTTGGATTAGCAGCACCACAAGTTGGTGTAAACTTAAGAGTTTTTGTTATTGATGATCGTAATGGAATTAAAAAAGCTTTTATCAATCCTGAAATTGTTGAAACATCAATGGAAGAGTGTGAAATGGAAGAAGGCTGTTTGTCAGTTCCTGGTGTTTATTCATTTCTTAGCAGAAGTGAGAGAGTTACAGTTCAAGCACAAGATATAAATGGTAAAACCTTTAGAATGGAAGCTGATGGTCTTTTTGCTAGAGCTATTCAACATGAAAACGATCATTTAAATGGAGTTTTATTTGTAGATAGGTTAGATGATAAAACAAGAACTAAAGTTATTAGAACTTATGAACGTCATCATAAAATGAAAAGAGGATCGATTAAGTGAGAATATTATTTGCCGGGACTGCTGAAATAGGTGTTTTAACATTAAGGGAATTAGCTAATAATTTTGAAGTTGGATTAGTGCTTACCAACCCCGATAGACCTAAAGGAAGAAGTAAGAAGTTAATACCTTCTCCTATAAAAGAAGAAGCAATTAATTTAAATATTCCACTTTTACAGCCAGAAAGGCTTAGGGGCGATGTCCTTAAAGAAGTTGCTTCTTATAATTGTGATATATTAATTTGTTTTGCTTATGGGAAGATTTTTGGACCAAGGTTTTTATCCATGTTTAAGGGAGGATGCTATAACATTCACCCATCGAGACTTCCTCAGTTTAGAGGGAGTTCACCAATTCAATACACAATTCTTAACAATTTAAAAAAAACAGCTATCACAATTCAAAAACTAAGTCTTGAAGTTGATAGTGGAGATATATTATCAACATTAGATGTTGATGTAAGTGAAAATGAAACAACACTTTCTCTTACAAACAAAGTCCAAGCCCTAAGTGCTCCTTTTGCTGTTGAAACATTTAAACGCTTTGAAAGAGGTGAAATTCAAACAACTCCTCAACAGGGTGAAATTTCCTTTACTAATCTATTTAAAAAAGAAGATGGGCTTATTGATTGGAATAAAAGTGCAACTGAAATTAGTGCTCAAATTAGAGCTTTTATACCATGGCCAAAAGCTTTTACTACTTATGATGATAAAACATTGTTTCTCACTGGAGTCTATGGTGTAATAGAAGATACTTACAAAACCCCTGGGGTTGTTGTAGAAAGTATAAAAAAACAAGGCCTTGTAATAGCTTGCAAAACAGGTTCCATCATAATTAATCGACTTCAACTGCAAGGAAAAAAAGAAATGGATTTTATTTCTTTTATTAATGGAAACAGAGAGATTATATCCTCTAAGTTAGGTTAAAAAGTGAAGAAAAGATTAAGAGCTCTAATATTAGTTTTAATATTTAGTTTATCAACATTGAATGCAACTTATCCAAAAGTTGCATTAGTATTATCTGGTGGTGGAGCTAAAGGGTTGGCACAAATTCCTATTGTTGAAGGAATTCAAGAATTAGGCATTCCTATTGATTTTATTTGTGGCACTAGTATGGGTGGTTTAGTTGGTGGATATTATGCTCTTGGATACAGTACCGAAGATATAATTCATATGCTTAAGGAAAACCCATTAATAGATGCTATGATTTATAGTCCTCCTTTAAAAAGCTCTTATTCACCATCTTTCACAAATGAGCCTAAAGGACTACAACTATCTTTAGGAGTAGATTCTGCTGGAATAGGTAATAGTCCAGGTTTGATTAGCGACCAAGGTGTCTTATCCTTTATAAATAAAACTACGATTAAATCACCTGGAGATGTTGATTTTGATGATTTACATATTCCCTATAAAGCAGTCGCTGTTAATGTTGCTACAGGAGAGGAAAAGATAATAGAAACTGGTTACATCTCTGATGCAATGAGAGCAACTATGTCTTTACCGATAATTTTCCCACCTTATCTTTTAAAGGATGGAACTTATTGCATGGATGGGGGGCTTGTTGACAATCTTCCTGTAAAAGTGGCTAAAGAATGGGGTGCAGACATAATTATTAGTGTTGATGTTTCATATGAGAGCTTAAAAACTAATAAAGAGTTTTCAACCCTGTCTGGAATTATAATTCAAACAATGGTATTAGCAACATTTAACAGTCGTGAAGGCAGTCTTTCTCAAAGTGATATTGTTATAATGCCTGATGTTTCTGAGTTTATGATATTAGATGTTGGTAGCTATGAAGAAATATTGAAAAAAGGATCTATAGCTTTTGAGGAAAATAAAGATAAGTTTATAGAGATTAGAGATGAGATTAGCAAACATCGTGATATAGAAATTAGGGATAATAATTCCCCTAGTTATTATAGTCAAATTAAAGATCCCTTAATAACCGAAATCCATGTTAATGATATAACCAGTAATAATCAAAACTATTTTTATATAAATAGAATAGAAAAATATGTAGGTAAGCGTTTAACAAAAGAAGCTTTAAATGAATTAGATAAAGAGGTGAAAACTTTTGCAAGTTTAAATGGTATATCCACAGTCTCTTATAACTTTAATCCAAAAGATAAAGAAAACAATTCAGGAGTTTTAGAATTAGGGTTAAGATCTTGGGATAACTCTCCATCAAAGTTAGGTTTATTAGCAGCTGTTAAGCTAGGACTTTCATCTAACGTAGAAAACTTTTCCTGGTTTTATTTTAGTTCCGATATAAACACTCAACTAAAAGATGTTTTTGCTGAGAAAATGGCTTTAGATCTTAGGTTAACTTTTGCAGAAAGTAACAACATAAAAGCTAAAATCGGATATCAGTTTTTTTCTAGCAAGGATAAAGAATTAACTTTAAGTTTCCATTTTGGAGGAAAGTTTGGATCCCTTTCACCCGCAAATAATAAAAATGTAAAATACTATATACCCTCTTCCTCAGTAGGCTTAGATGTTGGTATAGGATGTGATTTTAGGCTATCTAACAAGCTTTCATCAGAGTTGTTATTTAATTATAATTTAGTTTCACTTGGAAGAACTAATTACCATGGCGTTGCAAATCAAAAAAACTTTGAAAATCCTGTTTTAAATATTTTAAGTACTGATTTGAATTTGGCTTTTTTAGATATGGATGAATCTTTGTTTGCAGCTAAAGGATTTGGCGTAAAAGCTTTAGGATCTCTTAAAGTAACAGATGGAGAATTTAACTTCTCCTCATTTATTGAAGGATGTTTTAATTTACAAATAACGAGTAAAGATACATTAAAAATAAAAGGGAACTTTGGCTACTCTACTGCTAACTACCAACTAACATCTTCCTATTTTGATATGGGAGGATACAGTGGAATTCCTGGCTCTTACTTAGGCCACTTTACAAGAGAGTACTTTTTAACATCACTTTCTTACCAAAGATACTTAGGTGATTATATAGCCCCATTATATATTCAAGCAGGAATAAAGTTCTTTGGACATGATTTATATAATCCCATTAAAAATATAGATCCAAATGTGAATACAGACATGATGATACCTCCGTTGGCGAAAAAGCCTTCGATCGATAACTTAGGATTAGGATTTTTTAGTGGAGTTGGCTTTAAAACAAACTTTGGAGATATTGTTTTTGGTGTAGGTTTATCAATAAATGGTAACTTTAGTCTAGTTGTGGAGTTTGTATGAGTATAAGCCAACCGTACTGGAGAACTTATAAACAGTATTTAAGTGATACTTATTCAACAAGTGTTTACAGAGTTGGTGTTGATGGTGGTTTTTCCTGTCCTAATAGAGAGAATGACAGATCAGGTGGATGTTCTTTTTGTGATGGCTTGGGAGCAAGTGCTCCATACCAAAGAAGAGAAGAAGGAGTATGGAAACGAGATAGTAATTTTCAAAAAAGTATCGCCCATTTAGGTCCCAGAAAAATACTTAGCTTAGAAAAAAGATTAGAATCATTAGAAACTCAAGTTCAAAAAGGAAAAGCTTTTTTGAAGCAAAGATACAAAACTGATAAAATGAGTTTATACTTTCAAGCTTGGACTAGTACATATGCTCCTATTGATGAGTTAAAAACTATTTATGATAAAGGACTTTCATTACATCCTTTTACAGAGTTTATTGTTTCAACAAGGCCCGATTGCTTAGATGATGATGTTGTTAAACTATTATCATCTTATAAACATAAGGTTAAGGATGTATGGGTTGAAGTTGGACTTCAAAGCGGTAATAATAATACTTTAGCTGCAATTAATAGAGGACATGATGTTGAGACATTTAAAAACGCAGTAACAAAATTACATGATAATGGAATTAAGGTTTCCTCCCATATTATTACAGGATTACCTGAGGAAGATTATAAGGAATTTGATAAAACAATTCGTTTAATTAATGAGTTGAAAATTGAAGCTGTTAAAATTCATAATTTAGATGTTTTAGGTGGAACAGCTTTATTTGAGCAATATATAAGAGGTGAATTAACAGTATCTAGTACTACAAGGGCCGTAGAAAACTGCTTATATTTTTTAAGAAGGCTTTCTCCCAATATTATTATTCAGAGATTGTTGTGTGAAAACCCACCTCATAGACTAGCAGCACCGAGAAGATTTGTTGATAAATCTAAATTTATCCAACTATTACAAAAACGTATGAATGCATTGAATGCAAGACAAGGAGATTTATACAGTGGAGAATAAAAACTCTCTAGAAATAATATTAAAGAGACTAAGTATAGTAGGAATAATTGTAAGCATAATTTTGACTGGAATAATAGCTTATCTAAGTGTAATACCAGGTGAAAAATTAAAAGCAGTAAGTTTGCTTCCGTTTGAAGATAAAGGAGCACATATTCTTGCGTATGCTGTTTTAGGAGTTTTTTTATATTTCTCTTTTGTCAGAGTTTCATTTAAAATGCATTATAGCGGTAGAGATTTAATGGCTTCCAAGTGGATCATTTTACCTTCAGTATTTACGATTGTAACAGGTGTTATTATTGGTACTATTTTAGAGTTTGTTCAAAAAACAGTTAATAGACAATTTGAAGTTCTAGATATTGTAGCTGATGGGCTAGGCTTACTAGTAGGATGTACAATTGGTTATTATATTCTAAAAATAGTGCTAAAGATTACTTTAAACAAGGATTTATAAGTGCAAGATTTTATTTTACAATTAAAAGAAGCCTTAATAAAAAGTTCTATTGAATTAGACCCTTCTATAAGTAATTTAATCAAAAAAGCAAAAGAAAAAGAAGAGGGATTAGAGTCCCTTAACTCTAAAGCTTCTTTAGTTGTGTTAAATAGTATTTTAGAAAATCTTGAGGTATCAAAAAATACAAAAATACCAATGTGCCAAGATACAGGCATGTTTGATGTGTTTGTTGATATCGGAAGAGAAAATAAAAGTAGTATAGCATCAATCGAAAAAGGGATACTTTTAGCTTGTTCCCAAGCAAGTGAAGAAGGAAACTTTAGAAAAAGTGTTGTTAAAGACCCTGTTTTTACAAGAGAAAATACTAAAACCAATTTACCTCCAATAATTACATATAATTTAGTTGATGGAGAAGATATTAGAGTTAATGTTCTTTTAAAAGGTTTTGGTTCTGAAAATTGCAGTGCTCTTAAGATGTTAAATCCAACAGAATCAAAAGAAGGTATAATAAATTCAGTAATAGATATTGTTAAAGCAGCTGGAGGTAAACCATGCCCCCCAATTTGTGTAGGAATTGGTATAGGGGGGACAATGGAAAGAGCAGCTTATTTATCTAAAAGAGCCTTAATAAGAGATATAGATAATAAAAACAAAGATATTAAGTATCGAGAATTAGAAAAAGAAATATTAAGCAAAATAAATAAAACTAAAGTAGGAGCTGCGGGCTTTGGTGGAGTTACTACAGCTTTATTTGTTCAAATAGAACAAGAGCCAACACATATAGCAGGCTTGCCTTTAGCAGTATCGATTAATTGTTGGGCTGATAGAAAAGCTCAAATTGTTTATAAGGGGAAAATTAATGATTAATTTAAATTTACCTCTTAATAAAGATGTTTTAAACAAATTAGAAATATTTGACGAAGTAAGGTTAAATGGAGATATATATGTAGCAAGAGATCAAGCTCATAAACAACTATTTTACTTACTAGATAATAAAAAAAGCTTACCTTTTAATATAGAAGGACAAACCATTTACTATATGGGACCTTCCCCAGCTCCCAACAATCATATAATAGGCTCCTGTGGTCCAACAACTAGCGCTAGAATGGATAGTTTTACACCAAGGCTACTAGACTTAGGTTTAAAAGTTATGATTGGAAAGGGACCAAGAAGTAAAGAAGTAATAAAATCTATAGTTAAAAATAATTGTGTATATTTAGCAGCCTTTGGTGGTTGTGGGGCTTTGTACAATTCTAAAATAATTGAAGTAGAGACTGTGGCTTTTCACGAGTTAGGAGCAGAAGCTTTACTAAAACTAAAGGTAAAGGATTTCCCTTGTATCGTTGCTATCGATAGCAAGGGAAATAGTGTTTATTAAGAGAGCTCTTTATTTAATTGCTTTTCTTTTGCAGCTAAGAAGTTTGCAATTTCTTGATCGTTATTTTCTAAATCAACTTTATTTAGTAAAAAGCCACCAATAACAAAAAGAATTATTAAAGATACTATACCAATTCTGTTGTTATCAGTAATTAAAGTTACGAGTCCCATTAATAGTGGTCCTAAAATAGCTGCAAACTTTCCTAGCATATTAAAAAATCCAAAGAACTCTGCATTTTTATTTGGTGGTATAAGTCGAGTATAGAAAGATCTAGAAAGAGCTTGAATTCCTCCCTGGAACAGACCAATTGCACCAGCTAATAAATAGAAGTGGATTTCTTTTGTCATAAAAGCGCCAAATCCTGCAATTAAAGAATAAGCTACAATTGCAACAAGTAGTGCCTTTTTTACACCAATTTTTTGACCAAACATACTGTATAAAAGTGCCGAAGGAAACGCTACAAATTGTGTTAGTAAAAGAGCTACTATCAAAGAGCTAGCAGGGAATCCTAAAGCTGTTCCAAAGTTAACAGCCATTCTTATAATAGTATCTACACCATCTATATAAAACCAATATGCTGCTAAAAATGTTAGGAGAGTTGGTAAATGTTTTAAATCTTTTACTGTAGTTTTAAACTCTTTTAATCCAACCCTCACTGAACTTCTAACTTTTTTGCTTTTAGGCATTTTTTCTTCTTTTACAAATAAAATTAATGGAATAGTAAATACGAACCACCAAATCCCTACCATTAAAAAAGAAGCCTTAATTGCAGCAACATCATCTGCTAAGTTGAATGCTTCAGGGTTTAAGTACATTAAAACGTTAATTAAAAATAAAAGCCCGCCACCAATATAGCCTAGACTAAAACCTAAAGAAGAAACAAAATCAACCTTTTTTTCTGATGCTACAGACGGAAGTAATGAATCATAAAAGGTGTTAGCTCCTGAGAATCCAATGTTAGCTGTTATATAAAAAAGTATAGCTAATTGCCATTGACCAGCATGTACAAGACTTAAGTTTGCTGTCATTAAACAGCCAAGAAAAGCAAAGGTAACTAAAAACCTCTTTTTATAACTACCGTGATCTGCAATTGCCCCAAGAATAGGGGAAAGAATTGCTACTATCAAAGAAGCAATACTGTTTCCAAGCCCTAGGTAAAATGTAGTTGTAGAGGCTTTTGCCCCTTGAGTCCAATATGCACTGAAAAAAACAGGAAAAAATCCTGCCATTACTGTTGTTGCAAAAGTACTATTAGCCCAATCGTAAAGTGCCCATGAAACATAAGTTTTTCTATCATCTTTTTTTGTCTTATTCATAAATAAGATTATAGTATGGTTATTAATATATGGCTATTAAAATCCTATAAAAATGGTCAATACGGGAGTTATAAACTTCAGTAAAAGTCAATTTAGAACTTGTGAGTAACTATTGCCGTCAAAGAATTTATTTTGGTTTTACTCATATACGAGTAGTTAATTGAAAAGTCTAATCCTTGAAGAATGTTAAAATTAAATAAGATACTTGGACTTATCCTCCAATTATCTTTTTCAAATAAATTTAAAGAGGATAAGGTAAGGGAGCTTTTTGTATCTATAATGTAAGAAATAGATGAGAGTAAGCTTAGTGATTTAACGCTATTTATATATATCGCCTCTACTTTATAAGTAAACTTAGGATACATTTTTAATAAGTATGTTGAAGTTTCAAAATTGTTTAAATCTTGTAAATCCGCCTTTCCATAAACTCCATAATCAAAAAACAAGTTTCCATTAATTCCTCCACAAAGAATAGAGTCATTAAAATCTGAAAGAAAAGTGGCTTCCATTGTTCCAAAGTAATAATTATTAATGTCGTAAGTGATTCGAGAACCAACCTTTGTATCTCCATCTTCTAGTGGTAGTTTGGCAATTAATTCTAGGTTGATGCTTTGAAAATCTTTAAGTTCGAACAGCTTAGCTTTTACTGAGGCAATCCATGGATTACCATCAATTATATTAAAGGGGGTTCCACTATTAAATTCTGTAAAGCTTCCTATATCTAAAGGAGTTTTTCCAAAAGTAAAGGTTAGGTGATTTTCTTTATAAGGAATTCTGAATTGTAAATAAGCTTGTTCAAACTTGTTTGTGGTATCTGAAATACTTATTGTAGTATTATTTTTAATCGTATATCTAACATTATTTGATTTAGAAAACAAATATAAATTCATATTAGCACTACTATCTATTGAATAATTAAAGCTTTCATCAAGATTTAAGGTCCCGTTAAGAGAAAAGTCACCCTTTATAGTAGTAGATGCCGAAAGGGAGACTATTGTAAATAAGATTAATATAGGCGTGATAAGTTTTTTCATGTTTTCCTACCAGGATAAGTTATCAGTTGTAAAAAGATAGGTATCTATTTGCTGATTAATTTCTATTTTGTTAATTACCATAGTGGTTGAACCTTGCCTTTTTAGTAAGTCAAACATTTCAACTTTAAAAGCAATATAATTATTTCCAACTTTTCTAATATCTGATGATTCCATTTTTCTAAGTTCTCTTCCACTAGCACTCATTAGGGTTGCACTTGTTGCTACGAAGGTCTTTTTATCAATAGTTAAAAGTTGTTGTTGGTAGGCTTGTTTTCTAGAGTTTGCTTCTAATTTTACAACGTAACTTTTTTCATCTTCACTAACTAGGGTTGGAGTGTAATTGTTTATTATAGAATCATCTCCTGATAAATCTTCATAAGAAAAGTCAGATCCCATAAAAGAATCTTTAAGGGCCGCTCCTTGCAATCTAATTATTTGATTAGCTTCAGGGTAGTAGAGAAAAATCGCCGTGCTTAATCTAAGAACCTTTTGACCTTTATCGGGTCCTTTTGTGATTTCAATCAAAGTGTCACCGTTTTTTCTTGAATAAGCCTTTATTTCTTGAACAGATGTCCCAAAAGAATCTTTTACAATTAAAGAGCTTTCAAGGATAGAAGTTTCAAAAGCTGTATTTTTGTCATAGTTTGCTATTATAGTGTCAATATTTGTAGCAAAAAGGTTAACTCCAATAAGAGCAATTCCAAGTAGAGTGAATAATCTTTTTTTCATATGTTCTCCTTAAGTTTCGTCATGAAGAGCTTTAGCTGGTTCAATTTTTAATACTCGCCTTGTTGGTAAAAAACAAGTTAATGTTCCAATGACAACAGCAATAATAATTAAGTAAACAAATTCCTTAAAAGGTAAGTATGGGTAAATATAAGAACTAATGCCAAAACCAGATACACTTCCTCCACCCATAGCAACCATATCTAGCCCTGTTTTACTTAGGACTGAAATAAGTATAGCTCCAACAATAGCTCCAAGCACACTAGCGATAAAAGTTAATAAGGCTGTTTCTAGTAAAAACAATCTTCTTACCCAGCGAGCATCATAGCCTAATGCAACAAGAGTCGCTATTTCTCTTTTCCTTTCTACTATGCTCATCATGGTTGTGTTTAAAATTATGGTTGAAGCAAATAGCAAAAAGATAACTTCAATAAAACCATACATAACTTTAACCAAATCTAACATTTGTCCAATTAAAGAAGTTTCTTTCCAGTCTTTAACAGATAGGGAAGAATCATTTAAAGCATTTTCTATTATTGAAGGCAGAATAGATGAGTCTGTAAAAACTAGAATTTCAGTAGCTCCATTTACCATTCTAAGAGTATCACTTAGCTGCTTATTTGAAATATAAAAGTTTAAATTATTCATATCCATATCATTTGATGAGTAAATTCCAGAAACTGTTACACCTAAAGCATTTGAACCACCAATTGCGGTTTTTGTCAAAAATGTAAATGCATCTCCAACTTTTAAATTCATTTCTTCTGCTAGTTTAGTGCTTATTAAGACGTCTTTGCTTTTAGTTGGAAAAGAGCCCTCATGCAAAGTTCCAAAGTCAAATAACCGTGAGGTATTAAAATCGACACCGTATGTAATTACATTATAGCTTTGATCTCCCAAAAAGGTCATGGAAGGTATTTTAGTAACTGCTGTTGAGGAAATTACACCATCAATTTCATTTATTGTTTCAACTTTTTCATCAACATTTTTTATATAAAATTGTAAAGGTAAAATTCTCTCATTTTCAGAGTATAGCTTTGTTTTAATATTAATATTACCTAATTGATGGTTAATAATATTATTCTTCATATCACTTATCATACCTTCATATAGTGACAACATAGCACTGACAAGTATAACAGCTATAAAAATAGCACTTGCAGAGAGTAAAGATCTTCTTTTATTTCTTAATATATTTTTCCAAGCTAATTTAAACATTATATTCTCCTGAACATATCAGCGATTTCGCCTCTACCTGTTCGTCTTACAGCAAAATAAGCTGTAATAATTGATACAACTATTCCCAAAATCATTATTAAAATTACTTGAGAATAAGAAACAAAAGCATACATTATCATGCTAATCCTATAACCGATAGAATCAGAACTTTCCACAAATGGGGACAAATCAATTCCGTATGCCTGGAAATAAAGAGAAATGAGTACTCCAAAAATTGCCCCAAAAACAACTCCAATTACTCCAATAAGAGTTCCTTCAAGCGTAAAGAGTTTTCTAATAAACTTGTTTTCATACCCTAAAGTTTTTAGCATTGCAATTTCATTTTTTCTTTCACTTATTGCCATTAACATAGTATTGCTTATACCAACAACTGCTATAAAGAAGGTGAAAAATAAGAAAATGTTTGAAAACCCAGATTTGGAAGATTGCAGTTTTAAAATATCATCAGCAACTTCTTTCCATGAATATGCTTCTAAATCTAATGGTTTAACCAAAGCTTTAAGTTTTGTAGTTTCACTATCTGTAATAGATTTCACCTTTGCAATATTCATGCTATAAGCAAGGGAGAAATTTGTGACTGAGTTTTCTAATTCTAAATAATCATTTATTGTTGTTAAATCAAAGAAAATGGTTGAAGAGTTTACTACAGGATCACTTGTCGTAATAATACCAATTATTGGGATATCAAAAGCTTGAATAAACCCACCTTTTCCTTTTGTTTGGACAGTTAAATAATATCCAACCTCAGCTTTAATATCAGCGGCAAGGGAAGATCCAAGAACTACACCATCCCTATTAGGAGTTAACCAATCTCCAACAATTTCCGCTTCATCAAAGTTGTAAGCGCCATTTAGAGTGGTATCGATAGCTCTTAATTTAGTTGAGAAGGAGCCTGAAGCTGGGTATGGGTCTTCATAGAACATAATTTGAGCATGAGATATAAATTCTTTTGTATAATTATTATAGTTGTTATCTTCTAATAAGGACTCTAGGGCAATACCTTGATCTTCTGAGATTAAATAATCAATTGGTAAATATTCTCTATCTTCAAAATAACCTGGAGCATAAATTTTTGCACTAGAAGTATCATTCCAAATTAGATTTTTATCTGAATCAAATTCTACTCCAGTGAGCAAGGATTTCATAAAAATAGAGAATATTACAGCAAGTCCAATTGCAAAAGCTGTTATAATTGTTCTTTTTCTATATCTTGCAATTCCTCTAAAAGCTAGTTTAAACATAAGCGGCCATCCTCTAGCCTAATAATCCTACTTACATTATCTAAAACCAACTTGTCATGTGAAGAATAAATACACGTTAATCCTTTTTTATCGTTTAAAGCGGCTATTAATTCTAAAATATGTAAACTGTTTTTTCTATCTAGATTCGCTGTGGGTTCATCTGCAAGTAAAACTTTGGGACTTTTAACAATAGCTCTTGCAATCGATATTCTTTGCTGCTGTCCTCCAGAGAGCTCATAGGGGCGTCTGTTTTCTAAATTATCTAAACCAACATCTTTTAAAGCGGAATAACATAAATCTCTTTTATCGTTTTTAGTATTTACATTTAGTGCACTAAGTTGTTCTTTCGAAAGGCAATTTAAGGCTAATTCAACGTTTTCGCTAGCAGATAAAACTGGAATTAAATTATAAGATTGGAATATCATACCAATCATATTGCGTCTAATTTCTGTTTGGTCTTTTTTTGTTAAAGTAGAATATTTTACATTGTTTAATTCAATATCACCGCTGGTAATATTATCAAGGAGGCCAATTAAGTTGAGAAGTGTGGTTTTTCCACTCCCTGATGGACCAGAGATAGCAAGCAATTCACCTTTGTTAATTTGGAGTGAAATATCAATTAAAGCATTAACGTCTTCACTAGGTGTTTTGTACACCTTTGATAAATTATAAGTTTTAATTAGCCCCATTGTTTCTCCTCTTGTAGCTTCTTAAAGTATTTCAAAATTGTTATGTTTTAAACTTAAGAGCAAATCTTGCTCTTGTCAATAAATTATTTTAACACAAAAAAGGTTAGTCAATTATTAATAAAAGACTAACCTATAAATATATACTATTTAAAACTGCTTATTACTTTTGTGTTAAGTATTCTTCAGGTACATGATTCGCACCATCCCAAACTATTTGTCTAAAGCTAATTGGGTCAGTATCCCCTTCAGTATTAATAAATAAAACATTGCTGCTTTCATCAAGAGCTAAGAAGTCTTTTAATTCTTTATTTCCATCTAAAGAAAGCAATTGATATAAAGCACCTAAAGTTACAGCACCACTTTCGCCACTTATAACAGTTGGATCACCTTCTAAAGGATTTGCCATAACTCTCATACCTCTTGCAGCTACATAATCTGGTACTTCCATAAATACGTCAGCGTATTGCTTTAGAATTTCCCAAGCTAGAGGAGAAGGTTCTCCACAAGCAAGACCTGCCATGATAGTAGATAAGGATCCACCAACAGTGTGAGGCTCTCCATCATCAGCTTTAGCACTTACGAAAATACAACCAGCTTTATCGGGTTCTACTACAACAAACTTTGGTGTATCTACACCATCACAAATAGCAGTATAGAAACCTATTACAGCTGCTGCCAAAGCACCAACTCCAGCTTGAACAAAAACGTGTGTTGGATATTTGATTCCTTTTTCGTTAAGTTGTTTTTGTGATTCTTGAAGCATTGTTGTATAGCCTTGCATAATTCTGGTAGGAACTTTTGTATATCCATCCCAACTTGTATCACTAATTACTTCCCAACCATTCTTTCCAGCATCAACACTACATTGGCGAACAGCGTCATCATAGTTACCTTTAACAACAGTAACCTTTGCTCCATACTCAGCAATAGCATCAATTCTAGGTTGACTTGTTTCTTCATGTACATAAATTTGACAATCATGTCCTAGCATTTGAGATGCCCATGCAACTCCTCTACCGTGGTTTCCGTCAGTAGCGCTTGCGAAAGTAATTTTACCAACTTTCTTTTTAATATCATCACTTGTTAAGTAATCAAATGAAAGTTGATCGTCTTTTAAGTTTAATAGATCTTGGAAATATTTAAATAGCGCAAAACTACCACCCATGACTTTGAAACTATTTAGTTCCATTCTTTCGCCTTCATTTTTAACAAAGATGCCGCCAACACCTAGCATTTTAGCTAAATTTGAATAGGCAGCAAGGCGAGTTACTTCATACCCTGGCATTTGGCTGTGAAGTCTAAGTGCTAACTTTGCAGCTTCCTCTGGAAACATTTCTTTAGCTTTTGATGGATTTTTGGTTTCATGTTTTTTTATAATCCATGAAATATCTGATTCTTTATGCATTCTCTTTTCTCCCTTATATAGAATTATTTAATAACCACAAGATATAAACAATTAAGCAACTTTTATAATGTGATTAAACATCAATTTAAAAACTTAGGATAAGCAAAAAAGTTTGTTTAGTGGTACGAGTTTTGATTTTCTTATTCTAATAAATAAAATATAATTACAACTTTTTAACTGTAATTCGATTGTCATTATATCAAACAAAGCAACAACTTGCAACAAATTTAATCCCTTAAAAGTTGAACAAACATATATTTTTAAAAGAGGAGTCTTCATTGTTTTAAGAGCAGGGAGATTTTACCTTTTCCTATTTTTCTAACTGCTATATAAGCAGAGAAGACTGAAACTGCGATGCCAAAAAAGGCTATTAATAATATATCAGGTAGCGATATAAATGTATGTATAACAGCATTTATCCTATAACCAATTGAATCAGTATCAGAAAAAAATAAGGAGAAATCTAAACCAGCAATTTGAAAATACAATGATAACAGAAGACCAATAATTGACCCAATAACAACACCAATAAAGCCTATTATTGCTCCTTCCAATGTAAAAAGAGCTTTTATATAGTTGTTGTTGTACCCTAAGGCTTTTAACATACCTATTTCTTTTTGTCTTTCACTAATTGTCATTAGCATAGTATTACTTATACCTACAATTGCAATAACAAAGGTAAAGAATAGAAACAGATATGTGGCGCTTGTCTCTGCAGCTAATAAATCTGCTATTTCCTTTTCAACTTCCCTCCAGGAGTAAGCCTCTAGTTCTAAGGGGTTTACTAATGAGGATAGAACTTCAGTTTTATCTTCTGTTATAGCTTCTAGTTTTGGTATGTTCATTGTATAAGAGACTGCATAGCTAGTTGCTGAACCATCAAGTTCGAGATAATAGTCTATTGTTTTTAAGTCAAAAAATATTGTGTTCGAATCAACAACTGGATCATTAGTTGTAATAATTCCTATAATAGGAATATCAAAAGCTTGAATAAAACCACCTTTGCCTTTTGTTTGAACAGTTATGAAATATCCCACTTTTGCACCAATATCATCTGCCAGTTTTGCACCAAGTACAGCTCCTTCAACTCCCCTTGATAACCATTGACCCTCGACAGTTGCATCACTAAAGTTATATGCATTTGAATGTGAACTATCTATTGCCTTTAACTGAGTTGTTAAAGAGCCTGTAGTTGGAAAAGGATCTTCATAAAACATTATTTGACTAAATGATATAAACTCTTTTGTATAATCTTTAAAATCATTGTTTTCTAAAATTGATTGGAGTTTAACACCAGTTTCATAGGGAATTAAATTATCTATTGGTAAATATTCTTTATTTGAAAAATATCCAGTAGAGTAAATTTTTGCACTTGATGTATCGTTCCAAACTAAGTTTTTGTTAGAATCTAAATGCATGCCACTTAAGAGGGTTTGCATAAAAATAGAAAATATAATTGCAATTGATATTGCAAAAGCTGTTATTGTAGTTCTTTTTTTATATCTAAAAACACCTCTAAATGCTATTTTTAACAATTTTGATTCTCCCTTCAATAATTTTGTTTTTCATTTTTAGTATAAGGCTTAATCACAACAGCACAACAAAAAAAGAAGAATATTGGTGTAGGTTAATTAAATATTTGGTATACGTTTATATTTTTTTTACTTATACTTAACTTAGTATCTTGTTTAAAAAAGAGGTTTATATGGTATTTCACGGATTAGTTAAATCAACACTGATAGATTATCCAGATAAGTTAGCTTGTACTTTGTTTACTGGGGGGTGTAATTTTAGATGCCCATTTTGTCAAAACTCTTCTTTGGTTTTAGATCCGGCAAGTGAACCTGTTATCAACTCTGAAGAGTTAGACTCTTTCTTAAAAAAACGTAAAAAGTATTTAGACGGAGTCTGTATTACTGGAGGAGAACCTCTATTACAAAAAGATATTGAAGAGTATTGTAAATATTTAAAAGATTTAGGATATTTAGTAAAAATAGATACTAATGGATCTTTTCCCCAAAAAATAGAATCTTTAATATCAAAAAATCTTGTTGACTATATAGCTATGGATTTAAAGAGTAGTAAGGAAGGATATTCTAAAGCTGTTGGAATAGAGAATTTTGATGTCTCGGTTATTGAAGAGAGTGTAAACATTTTACAATCTTGTGATATAGATCATGAGTTTAGAACAACTTTAGTTAAAGAATTACACAGTGAAAAAGAAATTCACGGTATAGGAAAATGGCTAAACAAAGATCAGAAACTATATCTTCAACATTTTGAAGATAGGGGATCTAATATAGTACAAAACCTTACTGGTTTTAGTGAAAAAGAGACTAAAGCTATTAAAGATATATTAAAAACCTATATAGCTTTTATTGGTATTCGAGGCTTTTAAATAATCGGTAAAACTCTATCTATAGCGTGTTGAAAATTATTCACCATTACATATTGTGTATTCTAAGTAAGTGTGTTATTCTTGAATTTAGTGTTAATAGCATTAAGAAAAAGAATGGATGGTAGTTATGTATAAAGTAGCCAAAAGAGATGGAAGTGTTGTAAATTTTGATATAAATAGAATTTCACATGCTATAGAGAAGGCTTTTCGCGCCTCAGGAAGAAAGTATAATTCAAGTGTTATCGATTTATTAGCTTTAAGAGCAACTTCTAACTTTGAAGATAAAATTGCTGATGATTTGATTTCAGTTGAAGATATTCAAGACTCAGTTGAAGAGATTTTACAAATTTCAGGATATTCTGATGTTGCAAAATCATATATATTATATAGAAAACAAAGAGAAAAAATCAGAAACATGAAATCAACAATTGTTGATTATAAAGATGTTGTTGATGGCTATTTAAGATTAAATGACTGGAGAGTTAAAGAAAACTCTACAGTTACATATTCTGTTGGAGGATTAATTCTTTCTAACAGTGGTGCTATAACAGCAAACTATTGGTTATCTGAAATTTACGATGAAGAAATTGGTAATGCTCATAGAAATGCTGATTTTCATATTCATGACTTATCTATGCTAACTGGTTATTGCGCAGGTTGGTCTTTAGATCAACTTATTAAAGAAGGGCTTGGTGGTATTGCAGGAAAAATAACAAGTAAACCAGCTAAGCACTTATCTTCATTGTGTAACCAAATGGTTAACTTTTTAGGAATACTCCAAAACGAATGGGCTGGAGCTCAAGCGTTCTCCTCTTTCGACACATATTTAGCTCCTTTTGTTAAAGCTGATAATTTATCATATAAAGAAGTTAAACAAAGTATTGAATCCTTTATTTTTGGTGTAAACACCCCATCACGCTGGGGAACACAAGCTCCTTTCTCAAATATTACTTTAGACTGGACAGTACCAGCTGACTTAGCAGAATTACCAGCTATCGTCGGTGGCAAAGAGATGGACTTTACTTATAAAGATTGCCAAAAAGAAATGGATATGATTAATAAAGCTTTTATTGAAGTCTTTATTGCAGGAGATGCTGATGGTCGTGGTTTCCAATATCCTATTCCAACTTATTCTATTACTAAAGATTTTGACTGGTCAGAGACAGAAAACAATAAACTATTGTTTGAAATGACTGCAAAATATGGAACACCTTACTTCTCAAACTATGTAAACAGCGATATGGAACCAAGTGATGTAAGATCCATGTGTTGTAGACTACGTCTTGACTTAAGAGAATTAAGAAAGAAGAGTGGTGGTTTCTTTGGTAGTGGTGAATCTACCGGTAGTATAGGTGTAGTAACAATTAACTTGCCAAGAATAGGCTATACAGCAAAAACAGAAATTGAGTTTTATGAAAAATTAGATCACTTAATGGATGTTGCTGCAAGAAGCTTAAAAATTAAGAGAAATATTGTTTCTAAATTATTAGAAGAAGGCCTTTATCCTTATACAAAGAGATACCTTGGAACTTTCGATAATCACTTTTCAACTATAGGTTTAGTTGGTATGAATGAAGCTTGCTTAAATGCAAACTGGATTGGAGATTCCATTTCCAGTCCAAAAGGCGAAAAGTTTGCTAAAGATGTATTAAACTATATGAGAAACCGTTTATCTGATTATCAAGAAGAGTATGGTGATTTATACAATTTAGAAGCAACTCCAGCTGAAAGTACTTCTTACCGTTTAGCTCTCCATGATAAAAAGCATTATCCTAGCATCATAACAGCAAGTGAAGATGATAATAGACCTTACTATACAAACAGTACACATTTAGCTGTAGATTATACATCAGATGTATTTGAAGCTTTAGAGCACCAAGATAAGTTGCAAACCCTTTATACATCCGGGACAGTTTTCCATTCTTTCTTAGGTGAAAAACTTTCTTCCTGGAAAGAAGCAGCTGTAATGGTTAAGAAAGTAGCTGAAAACTTTAAGCTCCCTTATTTTACATTAAGCCCTACATATTCTATTTGTCCTGAACATGGATACCTTGCAGGTGAGCACTTTAAGTGCCCAACATGTGGTGGAGATGCAGAAGTTTATAGTAGAATAACAGGTTATTATAGACCAGTACAAAACTGGAACATAGGAAAAAGCAAAGAGTTTGAAGTAAGAAAAGAGTATAATTTCAAAACAAGTAAGTTAGTTTCAGAGCACAAAGATTCTAAGAAGAGTGAAGAAGTTATTCATACAAACAAAGAAGATGGTATAATGCTTTTTACAACTGAAACTTGCCCTAATTGCAGAATTGTTAAAAGATTTTTAGAAGAAGCAAATATTGTTTACAAAGAAATTGATGCAACAAAAAATGTTGAATTAGCAAAAGAATTAGGTATAATGCAGGCTCCTACATTGGTCTCTATAACTAATGGTGAGGTAAGCACTTATGCTAATCCTTCCACAATAAAATCTTTCTGTGAAAAGAGAGCTTAATAAATAGTTAGTTTAGTATGGAAAGTTTGAATTTAATGAAATTTATCTTGCCATATTTAAAATGATGTCTTATTATGAAAGAACTAAAGATTATGTCTTTGTGTTTCATAATGAAACAAAACATGGAATCTATAAGTTTTGCTTATAGAAAAGTTAGGTCTCCAAATAGTTAACATATTCCATTGGGGAGAGTTTAGAGGACTCTCCCCTTATCTTTTTACCCTCTAATCTTGATAAAATCCCAAACTATCTATATAGTTAGCTCAAATATTGATAGGAAAAAAAATTATGATTGTTTGTAAATTTGGTGGTAGCTCTGTAGCAAGTGCAAAACAAATAGAGAAAGTAAAGAAAATTATTGAGTCTAATGAAAAAAGAAAAGTAATAATTGTTTCTGCCCCTGGTAAAAGAGATAGTTCAGATATTAAAGTTACTGACCTTTTATATGCATGCTGTAAAGATGTAAAAGAAAAAGGTTCATGTGATGAGACTTTTTTAAAGATAGAACAAAGGTTTGTTGAAATTTTAAAGGACCTTAATCTTGATGACTCCGATTTTAAACTAGTTTTAGAAGAAGTCAAAAACCAAATAAATTCGAATGCTGGTGAACATTATGCAGCATCAAGAGGTGAGTATCTTAACGCAAGATTAATTGCTTTATATCTTGGATATGAATTTGTAGACTCTGCTAATTTGATTGTAATTGATGAGAACGGTGAGATTAATGAAGAAACTTGGAAGCTAATAGAAAACTCGTTAGATAAGTCTAAAAAGTATATTATACCAGGCTTTTATGGAAGAAATATAAACAATGATATTACTACTTTTTCAAGAGGTGGTTCAGATATTAGTGGATCTATCTTATCTAGAGCTATGCGAGCTGAAGTTTATGAAAACTGGACTGATGTTGCTGGGTGCTATAATGCTGATCCTAGGTTTATTAAAAAAGCTTACCCTATAGATGTTATGACTTACAGAGAAGTAAGAGAGTTGTCTGCAATGGGTGCAGGAGTTTTCCATGTTGATGCAATTGCCCCTGTTATGGATGCTGGGATTCCTATAAATATAAAAAATACTAATGATGTTGAAGCACTTGGAACTATGATTGTAGCAAGCAAAGATATTAATGGGCCAATTGGAGTTTCACATAGAGGCAACTTTGTGAAACTATTTGGAAGAAAATTGATGCTATCTAAAGATTCTCCAGTTGCAAATAAGATAAATGAAATTTTGAAAGGGTATGGAATTCTTCCTTCATTTTCAACTCAAGATGGAGACAGTCTTTCTTTACTATTTGAAGAGAGTAACATGACAAAAGATGATTTAGTTAAACTTCAAAACAAATTTATTAATGAACTTAAGTTTGAAGAAATACTACTAAAAGATTCTTTATCAATAGTTGGTGCTGTTGGACAAAACATAAACGAAGATACTCTTTATTTTAAAAAGAGTTTTGATTCTCTTTTAGAAAACAATATTAAAGTTTATCAAAGTATTATTGGAGCTAATTCACTCTCATATTTCTTTGTTGTTGATAACAGTAATGCAAGTAAAGCTGTGGAAGTTGTATTCGATTCTCTTTTTTAATAAAAATAATTTAAATATAAAAAAGGCTGTTCAGATATTGAACAGCCTTTGTTTTCAACAGGTTATTAATTAGTTAATTGCTAATTCAGTTTCCATGTCAAAGAATTTTGCTTTTTCCATTAATACTACCAAAGCAACCTTATCATCAGGGTGTACTTCGAATTCAGGAGCAATTTTACCAACTACTTGAGCTTTAGAAGTTGAAACATAAACGTGAGTTTCACTACCTAAAGGTTCAACAACTGTAACAGTACCAAGTAGAGTTTCACCATCAATTGGTTTTTCACTATATTGTACGTCTTCTGGGCGAATACCAGTTGTAACATTTTTTCCAACATAAGGTTTTAACAATTTTGCTTGATCTGGAAGAACTCTTAATTTAAATGTTCCTTCATTAACAAAAATTTCATCGCCTTTTGCTTCAACTTTTGTTTCTAAGAAGTTCATTGGTGGTGAACCAATAAAACCAGCTACAAACTTGTTAACAGGTTGGTTATATAATTCTAAAGGTTTACCAATTTGTTGAATTATACCAAATTTCATTACAACAATCTTATCAGCCATTGTTAATGCTTCAACTTGGTCGTGAGTAACGTAAATCATAGTAGCTTCCAATCTGTGGTGTAAGCTAGAAATTTCAGCTCTCATCTGAACACGTAGTTTAGCATCAAGGTTTGATAAAGGTTCGTCGAAAAGGAATACTTTAGGTTGACGAACAATAGCACGACCAACAGCAACACGTTGTCTTTGACCACCTGATAATGCTTTTGGTTTTCTGTCTAATAGTTCTTCAATGTCTAGAATTTTAGCAGCTTCACGAACTCTTTGCTCAATTTCTGCTTTGTCAAATTTACGAATTTTTAGACCAAATGCCATGTTATCGTAAACTGTCATGTGAGGATACAATGCATAGTTTTGGAATACCATTGCGATATCTCTATCTTTTGGTGGTACGTCATTAACTAGCTTGTCATCGATGTATAGCTCACCAGAAGTAATATCTTCCAATCCAGCTACCATTCTTAAAGTGGTTGATTTACCACATCCGGAAGGTCCTACAAGAACCACAAACTCTCTGTCTTCGATATCAATGTTAACGTTATCAACAGCCTTAACATTTCCATCGTAAACTTTACAGAGGTTTTTTAGATTTACAGTTGCCATATTTAGCTCCTATATTTATTTTATTTACAGTTAGAATAACCTTAATAGTCCTTGTTGTCAAACAAAAAACAAGGTTTTACTAAACCCCAGGGACAAAATATTTAAAAAAAAGTGAATGTTTCATTAAAACAACTAATCTCTCCTAGTAGTTAGAAGAGATTAGAAAGTTAGAAACGTTTAGTTTTTATAAAAGAAATAGTTTATAAAAAAACAAGTGATTATAAAAGACCAATTTCCCTATAATAACGTGCAGCACCTTCGTGAATTGGAAGACCAGCTAAATCTTTAACAGCTTCAGAAGGATCTACCTTTTTTAAAGGAGCTTGGGTTGTTTTTAAATCTTCAAAGTTTTCCCAGAATGATTTAGTTAATTCATAAATAACATCATCATCAACTCTTGCATCTGTACAAATAGTTATTTTAATAGCTGAAGTAAGGACATCATCATCTTGTCCAGGATATGTTCCTGCAGGAATAGTATATGGACCATACCAAGGATACTCACTTTGAAGTTGATTTATAAGATCTTCTTCAAGACTTAGTAGTTTTCCTCCAGCTGTTGATAACATTTCTGTTACTGCAGCATTAGGAATACCAGCCATAATCCAAGCACCATCAAGTTGCTTGTTACGCATAAGATCAATTGCTTCCGTAAAGCCTACATATTGCACTCTTAAATCATCTGGATAGTTTATTCCGCTAGTATTTAAGTGAATACTTGTTTCAACCTCTGTTGTTGATCCTGGAGCTCCTGAAGCAAAGCGTTTGCTTTTTAAGTCATCTAAAGAATCAATATCACTGTTGTTTGTTACAACAACTTGGTTAGGGTTTGAGTATAGGCCAATCATAACTCTTAAGTTTGGGTTAGGCCTTCCTTCGAAAGATCCAATACCATTAAATGATTCGTACATTATAGAGGTAACAGCTACTCCTAGTTGAGCCTCTCCATCAGCTAACATGTTTAGATTAGCTATTCCACCAGCACTTGCTTGAGCACTTGCACGAACAGTATCAAGTTCTGTATTCCACATGTTACACATGGCAGCACCTAGAGGGTATACAGCTCCTGTGGTTGCAGCTGTTGGGAAGTTGATAGTTGTTTTCTTAACTTTAGCAGGCGATTCCTTAGATCCTGATGCAAATATAGCAGAAGGAATAAGAATAGATACGATTAAAAGTATCATAATTAATTTAGATTTTTTCACAGTGATTCTCCTTAATGACAAGTGATTTTTTTTGTATATATTGAATAAAAATTATAGAAACAAATAACATTAATGCAAAGGCATCGGTGACTAATTGTGTTTCTATAAACAGTAAACCTGCAATTAAAATTAAAACTCTTTGCATTTTATTGAGTTTTAATAAAAGATAACCTTGTAACCCTGAGGATAATATAATTGCTCCAATTGCTGCAGTTAAAACAGCTCTAAGAGTTACTGTTACAGGGATGTTTGAAACAGTACCTAGTAGAAGAATTGGGTTGTTTAAGAAAAAAAAAGGTAAAATAAACCCTGTTAATCCCAATTTAACTGCAATTAAGCTTGTTTTTGTTTGATCTGAATCAGCTATTCCACTAGCAACGTAACTACTCATTGCTACAGGAGGAGTAATGTTAGAGAGACAAGCATATATAAGGCAGAACATATGAGCTGCCATAGGAATTGCTCCAGCTTGTATTAACACAGGTACTGAAACTGTAGAAACAATTACATAAGCTGCAACACCTGGAACTCCCATTCCTAATATAATGCTCATTATCATAACCATCACACCAGCGAGATATAACTGACCTTCCCCTACAACTCTTAAGATAATATATCCAAAGTTTAAACCTAATCCTGTAAGAGAAACAGTTCCTATTATAATACCAATAATTGCACAACTCATTCCTACAGCAATAGCTGAGCGGGATCCTTCTACAGTTGCTTTTACAATAATCTTTAAAGTCATTCTTGTTTCTTTGCGAAACCAAGATGCTAATACAGTAGCAAATATTGAAACTACTGCAGCAAAAAGTGGTGTATAACCAAAACTGAGAAGACCAATAAGTACTACAAGAGGAAGAACTAAGTGTCCTTGTTTTTTAATAACATCAAGAGCTATTGGAATGTTTTCTTTACTAAGGCCAGAAAGACCTAGTTTTTTGGCTTCAAAATGCACTGCAAATAAAAGAGTTAAATAATATAAAAATGCTGGAACACACGCAGCTAAAAGAACTGTAGAATAACTTACTCCCATAAACTCAGCCATAACAAAACCAACGGCCCCCATTATAGGAGGAGCAAATTGACCCCCAGTTGAGGCAACAGCTTCAACAGCAGCAGCAAATTCTTTTTTATAACCAGTTTTTTTCATCATTGGAATTGTAATAGTTCCAGTAGTCGCAACATTAGCAATAGCGGAACCATTTATCATACCAAGTAGTGCACTAGCAAGAACTGCAACTTTTGCAGGGCCACCTGCGCTTCTACCAACTAGAGTAAGGGCAATATCATTTATAAATTGACTAAACCCACTATATTTTAAATAAGCTCCAAAAAGAACAAATAGGAATATATAAGTTGCACTAACTCCGATTCCTATACCAAAAATTCCCTGGCTTCCCCAAATCATATGGTTAAGAACTCTTTTTAAGCTAAAACCAACGTGACCTAATTCACCTGGGATAAACTGTCCTAAAAAGTTATATAAGAAAAAGATTAAGCCAAGAATTGCTAGATTCTTACAAGCACGTCTTCCACCTTCAAAAAGGAGTAACATAGCAACCCCTGCTATAACTAAGTCAAAAGGGAGAAGATATCCTCCACGCTTTGCAATAGTAGTATAATTAATTAATAAATAGCCAAAGGTGAAAACACTAAGAACTAAGAGGCCAATATCCCATATTGGAGGGAAAGAGCGAATCCGTTTTTCATTTTTGAAAGTAGGAAATAATAAAAAAGTAAAAGTTAATAGAAAAAATAGGTGCCAAGTGCGAAGTGCCATAGCATCTATAAAGCCTATAGTGTTTGCATAAATTTGAAAAACAGCCCAAATTAAAAATAATATGGTGATAGCCTTTCCTAAAAAACCCTCATACAAACGCAATTTGCTATCAGGTTCTTTTTCATCTAATAATTTCTTTGCCTTAATTTCTTCTTCAGTCAAAAAAGCGTTAGTTTGTTGTTTCATTAATATATTCCCCAAAAGTTTGTTTTAATTTATTGGATGTAACTTGTTTTGTCAACGTAGGTTATCAATAGAAGACAACTGGGTAAAAAAACCTAAATAGACGATGATATTATGGATTATTCTATATTTAGTATACTTTAGAAAATTCTTTTAAGATTTTAGCATTTGAATCAACGTCTTCATCTTTTACAATTTCTACAGGAACCCAAACTTTTTGAAGAATGCCTGAGTTTTCAGAAAAGATACAAACCTTGTTGTTTCTTTTGTCAACTTTTACAATTTTACCATTAAAAGTTGCTAAAGGACCTGAAATAACACTGACGCTAGTTCCAACTTTTAAAGTAATTTTAGAAGGTATAATTTGCCCATCATTTGAGAAAATCCAAACAGCATACTCTAAATCGCCTCTAACTAGTTGATAACTAATGCTTTTTTGACTTTTTTCAACTAACTTATTGCTAACTACTAAACCATAACAATCTTTTATTGTTTTTAAATCACGAGAGTATAAGTTTAAATCTACATCAGTTTTAATAAATATATATCCAGGAGTTAAAGCTCTAGAAACATCAAAGTAAAACTTACCTTTTTTAGCTTTATACTCTTTTGTAGGAAATATAACTTTATAATAAATATCCTCTTCCTCAAAAAGTCTATTAAAAAGGAGTTGAATACCTTTTTTTACTTTTAATTCATTTGATACTTTAGTAGCAACACAATAATATTTCATACATTGAAGCTACTTTAAAAATGAAAATTTTTCAAGGAATGGCTGATAGAAAGCTAATATAAATCTTTAAATATTAGATTGTGTAAAAATATAGGATATTAATACCTTAACGAAAGCTTAAATATGTATTAAAATATTTATTAACTGAGTGAAAGAAAACATAGTCTAAAAAGAGGGTAAATTTATGAAAATACTATTAACCGGTGGAGCAGGATATATTGCTTCTCATACATGCATTGAATTAGTGAAAGCTAATCACGAACCTATTATAGTTGATAATTTTTATAATAGTCAAAAAGAAGCTGTTTCTAGAGTAGAGAAAATAGTTAATAAAAAAATCCCTTATTATGAAATAGATGTTTGTGATAAAGAAGCAATGCGGATTGTTTTTGAAGAAAACAAAATCGATGCAATTATTCATTTTGCTGGTTATAAAGCTGTAGGTGAATCAGTTGAGAAACCAATAATGTATTATAGAAACAATATTGATTCTACACTTACCATTTGTGAATTAATGAAAGAGTATAATGTTAACAGAATAGTATTTAGTTCTTCAGCAACAGTATATGGACTGGCTGAAACAGTTCCTTTAACAGAAGATATGCCAACCGGTTGTACTAATCCTTATGGTTGGACAAAGTACATGATTGAACAAATCTTAACTGATTTTGCAGCTGCTAATAAAGAAGTTTCTGTTGTACTTCTAAGATATTTTAATCCAGTAGGCGCTCACGAATCAGGAATGATTGGTGAAGATCCTGTTGGTATTCCTAATAACTTAATGCCTTACATTTCTCAAGTTGCAGTTGGAAAATTAAAAAAGTTGTCTGTATTTGGAGATGACTATCCAACCCCTGATGGAACTGGGGTAAGAGATTATATACACGTTGTTGATTTAGCAAGTGGACATGTGGCTGCTTGTGAATACGATCATAAAGGAACAGAAATCTTTAACTTAGGTACAGGTGTTGGTTACAGTGTGTTAGATATTATAAAAGGATTTGAAGAAGCAAACGGAATAAAGATTCCTTATGAAATAGCACCAAGAAGAGCTGGTGATATAGCAGCTTGCTATGCAGATGCTTCTAAAGCAAAGAAAATACTTAATTGGGAAGCTAAACATAATTTGATGGAAATGTGTCGAGACGCTTGGAATTGGCAAGTTAAAAACCCAAAAGGCTATAACAAATAACAATATAACAACTTTGTAAATCAAGTATAAATAACTGTTGGATAAGCAATTAACTGCCACCAACAGTTTTTTTATTTTTAAAAACCTTTAAAAGGTAGACAACTTTTTTCAAAAGAAGAAAAACTAGACAACTTTTATCCAAAAGGGCAAATTTATGTCTTGCGGGCTCAACTTTTCTGTTTTTAATATCAAATAAAGAGGAGAAAAGTATATGAAGAAACTATTACTAGTATTTTTGATGAGTTTTGCAAGTTTTGCAATGATTTTTGCAAGTGGGGCAGCTGAAGATCAAGCATCTGATGTAGCTGCAAATTGGCCACAAGAGCCAATTACTGTTATTTGCCCTTGGGCTGTTGGTGGGGTAGCTGACTTAGTAAATAGACAAGCTGCTGTTTTTGGTGAAGAGTTCTTAGGACAACCTGTATTAGCTACTAATGAATTAGGAGCTGGTGGTAACGTTGCGCTAACAAACTTTTTAAGAAACAAACCTAACTCTTACAATTTAATTTTTGGTGGAGAAGGTGCATTCTCTATTGCTCCAAATGTAGATGGAAGTGATGCAATAAAATTTAAATACGATGATTATGCTCCTGTTATGAATATGTATAGTGCAATATTTGTAATGACAGCTGATTCTAAATTAAACATTACTAATCTAGATGAGTTAAAAGAATATGGTCAAAACAACGATTGTAAAGTTGCTGTTAACGGTATTGCTGGTTCTGAAGCTTTCTTAGCAAAAGCTTTATTTAAAGAATTAGGTATTGATGTAACTTTAGTTAGCTACAACGGTGCAAACTTAGCATTAGATGCTGCAGCTAAAGGTGAAACACCTTTTGCTCTATCACACCAATCACAAGCTAAAGGTGCTGTAGAAGGTGGTTTATTAACTCCTGTAACAGTATTTAGTGAAAAGCCTGTATCTAGTGATTTATATAAAGATGTTAAACCAGTTGGTGCATACGGAATGGATGCTTATTTCCCTAACGCTTGTTTCCTACTCGCAAGAAAAGGCACATCTGATGAAGTAATTCAAAAAGTTCGTGATGCTTATTTAACAATAATGCAAAAAGATGAAGTAAAAGATTTATTTGGCAAATTGATGATTGAATTTAGCGATTGGACTCCAGCACAAATGGATGCCCACGTTGAAAACGTAATTCAAATTGTAAAAGACAATCAATAAAACGTTTTTAGAAAAAGATGGCTGTAACAGGCCATCTTTATATATTAAGGACAAATTATGAATCGTATCATTGAGATCATTAAGAACATAGATAATTTTATAGATGAAAAAGCTAAAATATTAGACTCAAAGAAAGTATCTGTGCCAATAAACATTGTGGGTGCGGTAATTTTTATTGTTGTATCTATTGTTTTCTTATCTTTAGTTCCAGCACAAATAAAAGTAAATACTGATGCAACTATAACTGCAAGAACATTTCCAATATTAATGTTAAGAATTGTTTTAATTTTTTCTATAATTCTTTTAATAAAAGATGTTGTTTACTTAGTTCAAAAGAAAGAAGTTGAAAAAAAAGAGTTTAGTTTATTAGTAGAAGTAAGATTTTTAATATTATTTGTAATGTTAGTTATTTACTTGGTTTTACTATATTTAACAAGCTTTGTTGTAAGTTCTGTTGTATTTGGGATTTTAATGCTTTTCTATTTTAGGTCGAAAAAAATATCTAACTATATAATTGTAATTTTAGCAGCAATACTTATTGGGTATTTATTTCAGAACGTATTAAACGTACGATTGCCATAGGAGATTATATAATGGATTTATTTTTACAAGGAAGTGCATTATTATTTAATATTCCAAACTTTATTTATATGAATATTGGGCTTTTGCTAGGAGTTGTTTTTGGAGCAATACCTGGATTAACAGTAATTTTATGTATTGTATTATTCTTGCCCTTTACTTATAGCTTAGGCGCTATCGAATCTTTTATGTTCTTACTTGGTATATATTGTGCAGGCTCTTATGGTGGTTCAATTTCTGCAATATTAATTAAAACACCAGGAACACCACACGCAGCAGCAACAATGTTAGACGGATACCCTTTAACACAAAAAGGTCAGAGCAGGAAAGCTTTAAGAGTAGCTCTTAATGCGTCTACTTATGGTGGTATTTTTTCAGCTGTTGTTTTACTATTCTTTGCTCCACAAGTTGCTAAGTTTGCACAAATGATGGGTACACCAGAATATTTTCTAGTTTGTGCGTTTGGCTTAACTATTATTGCAGGGGTTTCAGGTAATAATTTAATTAAAGGTATAATAACCGGGGCATTTGGACTTTTCCTTTCAACAATTGGAATTGATGCAATGTCTGGTGGAACAAGGTTTATATTTAATAATATTAATTTATATTCTGGAATTGCTTTAGTAATATCTCTTATTGGGTTATTTGCTTTATCAGAAGTATTAGCAAAAAGCGAAAAGCAAGAAATTAAAACAAAAGTCGATACTGATTTATTAGAAAAAGATGATGGAAAGCTAACGAAAGAAGAGAAAAGGTCAATGAGAAGACCTATGATTCTTTCTGGATTTATAGGTGTTATAATTGGAATTATTCCAGGTACTGGTGCTTCGATGGCAAGCTTTTTCAGTTATGACCGTGCAAGAAGCATGAGTAAGCATCCTGAAGAATTCGGTAAAGGCTCTGTAGAAGGATTAAGTGCTTGTGAGACTGCAAACAATGCAGTAACAGGTGCAACTTTAATTCCATTATTAACTATGGGTATTCCTGGCGACGGAGCTGTTGCAATTATGCTCGGTGCATTAATGATAAATGGTTTAACACCAGGACCAAATCTTTTTGTTGAAAATGGTCCAGTTATGTACGCAATTATGATTGGATTAATATTTGTAAACTTATTTATGTTTTTGCAAGGTAAACTTTTAACTAAATGGTTTGCTAAAATTATATCTGTACCTGTGCAACTGTTAACTCCAATTATTGTAATGTTCTGTTTTGCTGGAGCATTTAGTGTAAACGCATCATTATTTGATGTTGGTGTTACCTTAGTTTTTGCCCTAATAGCTTATATTATTAATAAATTTGGATTTTCTACTATACCTGTTTTACTGGGTTTAGTTTTAGGTGCATTAACTGAAGAAAACTTTAGAAGATCGTTAGTCTTAAGTGACGGAAGTTGGTCTATATTCGTTTCAAGTCCAATTTCTATAATATTCTTATTATTGATTATAATTACTGTTTTCTTGATTGTGAAAAGTCAATTGAGAAATAACAAAGGAGAAACAAGTGAGTAAAACGAATGTTGTTGTCTATTTTTCAGATCAACAAAGAGCAGATACAGTAGGTTGTTATGGGCAACCTTTAGATATAACCCCAAACTTGGATAAGTTAGCAAAAGATGGAATCTTGTTTGAAAATGCATTTTCACCACAACCAGTTTGTGGTCCATGTAGAGCTATTTTCCAAACAGGTAAGTATGCAACTGATACAGGGTGTTTTAGAAACTCTATTGCATTACCTACAGATTCAAAAACAATTGCACATTATCTTGAAGATGATGGATACGAAACAGCTTATGTTGGTAAATGGCATTTAGCCTCTACTGGTGAATTAGAACAAAAACCTCATCAAGATTTTACAACTGTTGCTATTCCACAAGAATTAAGAGGTGGATATACAGGATTTTGGAGAGCAAGCGATTTATTAGAATTCACTTCTGATGGATACGGTGGTTTTGTTTTTGATGAAAATAATGAAAAGCGTGAGTTTGAAGGTTATAGATGTGATAAAATAACAGACTTTGCTATAGATTTTGTTAAAAATCGTGATAAAAATAAACCTTTTATGCTTTTCCTTTCCCACATTGAACCACATCATCAAAATGATGCACACGAATATCAGGGACCAGTTGGAAGTAAAGAGAAATATAAAAATTTTGTTTTACCTAAAGATTTAGAAGTATTGCAAGGTGATGCAGCAAAAGAATATCCAGACTATTTAGGACAATGTAATTCTCTAGATACAAACTTACAAAGATTAATCGATCAGCTAAAAGAAAGTGGAGAATACGATAATACAATTATAATTTACGTAAGTGATCACGGTTCTCACTTCCATACAAGAAACAAAGATGATCATTTAAATGGTTACGATGATTACAAAAGATCTGCTCATGATGCATCTTTAAAAATTCCTCTAATCATTGGTGGTGGTAAAATTAAAGAGCCTAAAGTTATAAAAGATCTAGTTAGCTCCGAATCTCTTGCTAAAACAATTTTATCTATTGCTGATATAGATGTAGAAGATAAAATGATAGGTGAAAACCTTCTTGATGTAGCATACAATAAGCCAGAAGACAGACCTAATGAAGTTTATGCACAAATTTCAGAGAGCAAGATTGGTAGATGTATTAGAACAGAAAGATATCTTTATAGCATATACGCTCCTAACATAAACGGTGGTGAAAAAGCTTCAACTGATAAATATTCTGATGACTGCTTATATGATATGAGTAAAGATCCACATCAATTAACTAACCTGATACTTGATCCTGAATATGATAGTATTAAAGACGAGTTGAGAACAAAGTTGAAAAATTGGATTAAAGAAGTTGAAGATATCGATGTTATAATTCAATAAAGAAGTAGAGACCCATTATGGCAAAAAAGTTTAAAAAAGATGTTATTTATGATTATATTAAAGTTTTTATAGAACAAAACAAATATAACTCAACAAATAAAATCCCTTCTGAAAACTATCTATGCTCAAGGTTTAACGCAAGCCGTGAAACAGTTAGAAGAGCTTTAGATCAACTAAAAGAAGAAAAAATTGTTTTTGCTGTAAAAGGCTCTGGAACATATTTTAAACCAGTAGCTATCCAAGACAATATAATTAGTAACAATTGTCGATATAGGGTAGCTACAATTATTCAAGGCCAAGATAAACATGCAAATAAACAGTTTATAAAAGGCTTACAAGAAAAGCTTGAAAACCAAAATATAGAATTAAGAATATTTTATACAGGAAACAAGCTTTCCAATGAAAGAGCTTGCCTAAAAGCTTGCATTAAAGGCTTTGATGGATTAATCATTGACGGCGTAAAAGCCAGTTTAATGAACTCTAATTTAGATGTTTATCATCAAATTGAGCAGAAAGATATTAGATGTCTTTTTTATAACAACTACTATCCAGAAACTAATTTCCCAAAAGTAATTATTGACGATAACTATTGTGCTCATTTGCTAGTAAAACAAATAGTAGAAGAAGGTCACACCGATATAGCAGGTGTCTTTTTTTATGACAATTACCAAGGAATCCAAAAATATAAAGGCTTTATCGAAGCCTTAAACAAACATAAAATCGAAATAAAAGATGAAAACATTAAATGGATTCTTAGTGAAGACATTGATGAAGAAAAAGAATTCGATCGAATTATCAACAGATTCCTTAATAAAAATAAAAGTACAGCAATTATTTGTTGTAACTTTATGATTTTAAAAAAAATCCAAAGTAAAATAAAATATCCAAGAAAGTTAGCCTGTTTTGACTATTCAGATGATAAATGGGAAGAAGAAAATATTTTATGCTCTATTTCTCCCTCATATGAAGTAGGACAAAAGGTTGGTGCTACCATTATAAAAATGTTAGAAGATAATAATTTTAAAATTAGAAACTATTCACATATTTTCAAACCAACTATTTACTATCCTGAATCAAAATAACACACACCTTTTATAATCTTATTGACAGGGCACCTTTGATGTTGTATGGTTAGTTACTGAAGTAGTTAACCATATAACATTATATAAAGGAAAAACCATGAATTTTAAACAAAATGATATTCCCATTTATATTCAAGTTGCAAAAGGTTTAGAAGAAAATATTTTTATTGGACTCTATAAAGAAGGAGAACAGATACCTTCTACAACAGAAATCTCAATAGGATATAGCTTAAACCCGGCCACTGTATTAAAGGGTGTGAATCTTCTTGTAAACGAGGGGATAATTTATAAGAAGCGAGGAATTGGCATGTTTGTAAGTGAAGGTGCTAGAGAAAAAACCAAAAAAAAGAGAATGAGTTCATTTAAAGAAAGCTTTATTGACCCATTAATAAAAGAAGCAAAAAACCTTGGTTTTCAAAAGAGCGATATAATTGAAATAATAGGAAAGGAAATTGATAATGAAATTACAAATTAATAATATTAGTAAAAATTTTAAAAATGTAAAAGCTTTAGATGATTTATCATTAGAGGTAGAAACAGGTAAAATTTACACACTTCTTGGAAGAAATGGTGCTGGAAAAAGTACTTTAATGAATATTATAACAAATAGAATCTTCCCAACCTCAGGAACTATTACAATTGATGGTGTTGATGTTTTTAACAACGATACTCAATTAAGCAAAATCTTTTTAATGAGTGATGAAGACTTCTTTGGCCCTATTTCTTGTTTAAAAGCTTTAAAGATGGCTAAACATTTTGATAGCAATTTTAATTACGATTATGCTTTAGAGCTAGCTAATGATTTTAGTTTAAATTTAAAACTAGATATAAATAAACTATCTACTGGCTATAGTTCAATTTTTAAAGTTATCTTAGCCCTATGTACAAGTGCTAATTTTGTGCTGTTTGACGAGCCTGTATTAGGTTTAGACGCATCTCATAGAGATATGTTTTATAGACTGTTAATATCGAGCTTTTTAGAAAAAGAGGGAGATGTTTGTTATATAGTTAGTACTCATTTAATAGATGAAATTGCTACCTTAGCTCATGAAGCTATCATTATCAATAATGGAAAACAAGTAACACACGGACCTGTTGATGATTTAAGTGCAACGGTTTTAGAGGTTTATGGACCTAAAGAATTAGTAGATAAAGCAATTGTCAATTCAGACGTATTAGGAACTAGTAAAGTTGGTAAAATTCATTCTGCTTATGTAAAAGGCAGCGTTGAAGAAGTAGAGGGCGTCACTGTTAAGAGTGTTGATCTTCAAAGAATGTTTATTGAAATAACAAAAAGGAATAACTAATGGACATAAAAAAAACTTATACATATTTTTTAAAAGAAAATTTATTGATGACTGCAATTATTTACTCCATTGTAGTAGCGGTAACCCTTTTGGTTACATTGTTTGCTTTTTTTGTAGGAGAGAGGTATGTAGTTAGTGATTTAGTATCCTTAATACCATCTTTTTTTACAGTCTTAGTTGTATCCTTTATATTTAGCCTTATATCAAATAATACAATGGATTTAGCTTGTAATCAGTTTGGAAAAAGCAGAAAAACATCTTATATATCAAATATATTAGTAATGGTTTCAATCTCGTTCCTTATAGCTTTTGTTTTTTCAACCCTAACATCATTTTTCTATAAATCTCAATATGCTAATTATTTAATGCGCTCATCATCTAGTTTTGGGAGCTTGTATTCAGGAAATGATACAAAATATTTATCCTATTTTTCTTACTGGCTTTATAACTTTGCATATTATACATATATCTCGATTGCAGCCTCTACAGTTGGTATTTTTATATACTCTTTATGGGCAAGGTTAGAAAAATTATATAGATGGATAGTATTTTTATTTATTCCTGTTACATTAGCTTATGTTGTTCCTAGAGTAATAATTTATTTCTTCTTTGAATCAAACGGAAGAAGCCCAATGAACTTTTTTGTGAGAATAATTAAGTTATTTGGTCTTGAAAACGGATTTGGATATCAGTTTATATTTGTTTCTATCATTCTTACTGTCATACCACTATTAATAGTTTCATATTTTATTATGTTAAAAAAACCTCTTTATGGTAAAAAGAAGTAATAAGTAAGGCTAGGCTTAAGTAAAGTCTAGCCTTCTTGTGATATAATCACATATAAACAAGCTTTGTTTGTTTATAGTAGAATGATGAGGCATTAATTATGAAAAAAAACCAAGGTAAAAAGCTATATAATATAGGTGAAACATTTGTTCACTTAATTAAAGCTTTTGCAACAATAAAATATTTAACTAAAGAAAGAAAGAACAAAACTATAAGTCTTCAGTTTCAAGAGCGAATAATGTTGGCAGTAACAGAAGTAAATGGATGCGCAATGTGCTCATATGCTCATACTAAAATGGCTTTAGATGCCGGTCTTTCTAATGATGAGATATCTCAGTTACTAAAAGGTAGTAATCAGGAGAATACTCCAGATGATGAGCTTAATGCTATTTTATTCTCTTCCTACTATGCAGATTGTAGGGGTAAGGTTGAAAAGAGCATTTGGCAAAAGATTGTTGATGAATATAACATAGATAAGGCTTTAGGTATTTTAGGTGCAATTAGAATGATTACACTTGGAAATATTTTAGGTATTGCTTTAGGATCTTTTATCTCAAGATTTAAAAAAGATAAAAGTCATAGAGATAGTAGAACAACTCTCTTCTATGAGTTAGTGATAATTTTAACATTTATTCCACTTAGTTTAATTGCTTTTGTAATTTCTCTATTTTTAAGGCTTTTTAAAGTAAAATTAATTTGATTTATCAACAATTGAAGTAAATGCACAATATGCGGTTGACCAGCAAGCTTGTAAATTATATCCACCACAGTCACCGCAAAAGTCTATCACTTCTCCGCAGAAGTATAGATTCTCTATTAGTTTTGACTCCATTGTTTTACTGTTAATTTCTTTTAAGCTAACACCACCTGCTGTTGCCATAGCACCTTTTAGTTGCTTTTTTAAAGAAATTTCAACTTTCCACCTTTTTAACTTTTCATTTATTAAACTAATTTTCTTATTAGATATGTTTGCACATTTATCATCCTCAATATTTAGAGTATTTAAAATGTAAGAAACAAGTCTTGAAGGTAGGTTAGTTTGATATCTAATACTAGTACTTAATAACTTAGGACTATTTTCTTTTTCAATTGTCGTATTAAGGTTTAAGTAAATTGTTTGATTTGAAGAGGCATGTTTTGAAATATCTAAAACAACAGGGCCAGATATCCCTATTCTAGTAAAAAGCAAATCGTCAGTGAGTTTAATTGTTTTCTTTTTCTTAGAAGTTAAATCATCAAAAGAAATAGTAACATTGTTTAGTGAAATTCCTTCAATCGCACTAACATTTTCACTCTCTATTTTAAAACTAGCTAAGCCTGGTTTAGGATCTACTATTGAATGATTAAATTGTTTTGCAAACAAATATCCATCTCCAGTAGAGCCTGTTGCAGGGTAGGAAACTCCCCCACAAGCAATTACAAGATTAATTGCTTTATATTCCCCGTTTACTAAAAAATAGCCATTTTCTTTCTTAACTGTTTCTACTGTTAGATTAGTTTCTAAAGAATAATTATCATTTAGCAGAACATCTAATACATCAGTTGCTTTTCTTGATTTAGGAAAAACTTTACCATCTTCTCTAGTATTAAGAGGTAAGTTTCTTTTTTCGAACCACTTTTGTGTTTCATCTGGAGAAAGAAGAGCAAAGCTGGGACCCAAGAACTTATTTGCTTTATCAAAATGTTTTAGCATTTTATAGCTAGCATCATCTCTTGTTAGATTACACATGCCTCCACCAGTAAGTAGGAGTTTTTTAGCAGGAGAGTCCATTTTTTCTAAAACTAATGTGGATATATTTTTTTCAGCTAAGTTTTTTGCTAAAAACAAACCTGATGCTCCACCTCCAATAATTATTGTATTAAAAGTTTTCACTTATTATAATCCTATAGCTTTTAAAGCTTCTTTTGGAACAAATTGATTTAGTACTTTAAGAGTTTCTTTTCTTATTTGGACTAAAATATACATAGACCCTTCTTTTAGTATTGCAGCAAAACCTTGAGGCTCTGGATTTGTAGTTACATTTGTTTGAACAGCACTACCATCAAATGATCCTTTTCCTTGAGATGCTAAAAACCTATCAAAGTTCCATTGGTTAATATCATACTCACTCTCTAACTCTTCCTCTATTTCATCAGGTAAGTTAACAAAAAAGTCAATATTAGTAATTTCTTCAACTTCATTTACACTGACAGCATACTCTTCAAGTTCTTTTTCACCTTTCTTGTTAGGTAGAATAAAGCCAATTGCTTTTATTTCAGGCTCTTTGTAATCTAATACAACCTTATAATAATAATTAGGAATAGCAACTTCATTTTCACCTATTGTTTCATAAGGACCGTCTGTTAAAACAGGACCAGTTGCGACGTATACCTCATAATTATCGTCAGCAAAAGTTCTAACACAGCTTTCTAACTCTGCCCATATTCGTCTATTAAAGTCAGGATGTTGCGGGCTCATATTACTCATGTAAAAAGAATCAGACATAGCCTTTTCACTTTCTTTTTGATCTGCTGCAGGGATTAAGTGACCTCTATCGTATCCACTACCTCTGTAATCAGCTAAGTTAGCACTACCGGTTATTATGTTAGGATCTTCTCTAAAGTTATCTTTTCTTTCATGCGGTCCATATAATTCATTTTGAGTTAACTTATAAGCAACGTAGCTAGGTTGTTCATACTTTTCATTATAGCTAAGAGTAAACCCATCATAATGAACTACCTGTTCGCCTTCTATTGGAGAAGGTAAGTGAAGATTCGGAATATAGTCTATTTCAAGAGAAATTGGTTGTGACTCTTGCCACTCTTCTTCACTCGGAGCTAAATATAATGAGAGAACTGAAATTATTAATAATATTAAAACTAATATTATAATATTCCTTATACTCTTTTTTAAAGCAGTTTTTTTCTTTGCCATGATAATCCCTTTAAATTAGTAGTTGTTTACAAAGTCTTTAACGTGTAGAAGTTAAAACTTAAGTTTGTGATTGCTATAAGTAATTAAAACCTAAAAGTAAATTAAGAGTTACAAATAACAATATTTACTAATTACTTAAAGCTCTTATTAACCTTTTACCTTTAAATACTCTTTAATTTTACTCTTTTGAGTATACCCTATAATAATAAAAAGAAATATTAAACAAACAATCTCAAAGTATGTAGCAAAAGGAGATTCATTTCTTTTAATAAACAGGGGAACTGATGAAAGAGCAGAGTTTTCGTAAGTACTAAAAAAAGTTACTACAAAGTTATTTGCTAGGTGGATTGCAATTGCAATCTCTAAGCCAGAGGTAAATAGTATAGAAAGAGTAGCTAAACTTCCAAACACAAAATAATAAGTTATTGCTTTAATAAAGTAAGAGTTAACTTCTGGGTTACTTAAATGTGGAATTACAAAAACCATACCAACAAGAATTGAAATTAAAAGGGATAAGAATAAAGCGTTTTTTTTGTTTTTAAAAGCGTCGTAATCCCTTATAAAGATTTTAACAATAATAGCTCTAAAGAGTATCTCTTCCCCTATTACTTGAAGGGGAGTTAAAATTAAAGTAAATGGAATAATTAACAATCTTTGAACTGTTTTGTCTTTAATAAACTCTAGATTGTATAAATTGAGAAAAGAACCAATTAAAACAGCTGAAACTAAAAAAGCAAAAGAAAATAAGAATACTTTTATAAAGAGTGTGTTATCAATAAACCCGTCCATATTAATAAGGGATTTAAACTTTATATTGTTTATATATTTAAAGGCAAAGTAAAATCCAAGCCACATACTTAAAAAAGGTAAATTAGCCCCAATATATTTATATAACTCAGAGTTAATGAAAATGTTGTTTTTGTCTAAATTAAAAGAAACATTAGAATAAATATTAATTATAGATGAGCCAAGCAGTAGCCAAAATAGTGTTATCACAAAAAAAGATATAATCCATAATATTCTATTGTTTGTGTTTTTTTTCATCATTATTCCTTTTGCCTATCGTAAAGCGAGTTTAAAAATAAAAGCCAATTCAATTTATAAAAGATGGGTTGTGTAGTATAATAACTGTTATAGAAATATTTTTAAATAGGTAAATTATGAATAAGAAAACTGTTTTCAATGAATTAAATAAAGGTAGAACTTGTGTTTTTCACAACGAAGTTATAGCAAGACATTATGCGATTGAATATGCTTTACAATATGGAGTGTTAAAATCAAGTAGAGCTATTTCATACGATACTTTTAAGCAGTTTTTTTTGTCAAAGAATAAAAATTTACTAGAAGTTACTGATCAAGTAAGAGAGTTTTTCATAATAGACTTTTTACAAAACAACAAGTTAAAATATTTAATTAACAATGAATATCCTGAGTCTATTAATAGATTCACTTCATACTTAGTAAATATATTAAAACAATTAAAAAGAGCTGTTGAAAGCAGTATTTTTGATACTTTAGAAGAAGAATTTAAGTATGATGTGAACTTATTATACTCTTGCTATAATGAGTTTTTAAGAACTCATAATTTGTTTGAACCTAGTTATGAAAATGTTTCTTTAGATAATGTAGATAAAGACTTATTAGATAAGGAATATTCTATAATTGCCGCAGATACTAAAGTTGGTTGTAAAGAGTTTATAAATAGTCTTAAAAACCCTTCTTTTATTCATTTGATAAATGTAGAAGATTTAGATACAGAAGATGAGAGTTATAAAAACAATTTTAAATTACTCTCTTTTAATAATATTGATGAAGTTCACAACACTTTGTTTAGAGAAATAAAAAAACTTCTAGAGGGCAATATCTTAGCTAGAGATATTGCAATTACTCTTTGTTCGTTTGATAAGGATATACAAGATATTGAGTTAGGAGCTAAAAAGTTTTGTGTCCCTATTTCTAAAGCAAAAGGCTATAGTTTAAGTAAATATCCTGGAGGAAAATACTTAATATATTTGGCTAACCTTTATGAAAATAATTTTGCACTTGATGATATGAAGAGTTTCTTTTTAGAAAGAGCTTTCCCTTTTGAAGACTTTAGTTTAAATAGAGAGCTAATTAGATATGCCTTAGATGCTAATATTGATCATGGGAGTAATAAGTACGAGTTAGATTACTGGCTCATTCGCTTGAGAAAAAATAATAAGTTATATAGTTTTTATAAAAAGTTTAAAAATTTAGTTATTAAAATTAATACATCCCATACAGTTAAAGATCTTAGAGTTACTCTTCTTAGTTTAGAAAATCTAATTTTAAAGAAAAATAAGGGCTGGATTGATACAAGGGGTGAAGAGAGTTACCGCTACGCTATAGATAAACTAGATTCAATAAATACTGCCATGCAAATTAGTGGAACAAAATCATCAAAACAACTCTTTAAATTATATATAAAGCTTTTAGAAAAAGAAAATTATGTTGAGCAGGGTAAAAGAGACGGTGTTAAAATATTTGAATATCCTCTTTCCGCTTCCTTAGATATTCCATATCATTTTGTTGTAGATTTAAACAGTAAAACTTGTGAAGTTGTTGATAAACCTTTATCTTTGTTGCCGCCAACAGTTGAGGATTTGGAGCTAAGACAAGAGGAAGATTTAACTAACAATGTAATTAAAGATTATTGTTTTAACAGTGGACTCACTTACTTTTTTTACAGTGAGACAAATTATGATGGTGCACAAATAGCTCCTTCAGCCTTTATGGAAAATAATACTATCCAAAAACATACCTTTAACTTAAATTACACACCTTATATTGATGAAATAGAGCTTTGGGGATCTTCTACAGATAATGCATCTTTAACGCACTTTCAAAGTAAGTCAATAAATAAAGCAATTAACAATATATTGAAATTTAGCCCAGATGGCTATGTAAATGAAAAAATTGAAAAAGAAGTAAATGAAGCAATACTAGAAAAAATAAAAAAAGATAATTCCTTAAACTTTTCTGCAACTAGTATTAATTTATTTACTAGGTGCCCTTATGCTTTTGCTTTAAAGTATTTATTTGGCGTCCAAAAGCAAGAGTATAATGTTGTTCATTACTCTGCTAAAGATATTGGAACAGTAATTCATGAAGTATTTCAAATCTTTTTTACAAAAGTAATGAAAGAAGATAAACAGTTTTACAGCTCAAACAAAGAAAAGTATATTCTTTGGTTAGAAGAGATAAAGAATGATCAATTACAAAAATATTTTGATAGTGAAAAAGCTCCTCCTTTTTCAACTCAAGTTTATATATTAGATGAGTATAAAAACTTTGCCCAAGATTTTATAAATATGGAAATTGAAAAGTTTAATACTTGTAGATCTGATGAAATGGAACAAAGCTATGTGTCAGTTGAACAAATTAATATTAATGATAAAAACCATTTTTATTCATTAAATGGAAAAATTGACAGAGTTGTTAACTTAGGAGATGGTGAGTTTGCTATTGTTGATTATAAAACTGGTAATGCCCCTATAGGGGTTACTTGGTATAAAAAAGCATATGAAGAAAAAAGAGTTGATTTTCCAGATTATCAGTTTCCTTGTTATAAAAAGCTTTTAGAAAAGAAAGGTGGAGATGTTGTAACAGCTTGTTACTACTCAACAAGAGAAGGTAAATATTTTAATATGTGGGATAAGGGTTATCCCGAAGAATTAGAAGATATAGATTTTACTTTTAATTTAACTATGCATAACACTATATCTAAAATCTTAAGTGGAGATTTTATAGCAACACCATCTCAAGAAAATTGTAAATATTGTGATTATAGGCAAGTCTGTAGAACGAGGTACTCAACAAAGTAATGAATAAAATAGAAATTGAAAAATTATTAGAAAGTAAACACGATTTAACTAGTGAACAAAGAGAGGCTGTTGAATGCTTTAAGAACTGTGTTGTTAAGGCAGGTGCCGGTGCTGGAAAAACAATGGTGCTTTCTTATCGGTTTATAAATTTAATATTAAAAAACAAAGCCAATTGTGATGAAATCTTAACATTAACATTTACAAAAAAAGCAGCAGCTGAAATGTATGAAAGAATTTATCAACAATTAATTTCTCTTAAAGATAAATCCCCTATTATTGCCAAGCAATTAACTCTTTTTAATAAAGCAACAATATCTACTATTGATTCTTTTTGTAACAAAATTGTACAGCAAGACTGTATTAGATACGGAATTCCAAGTGACTTTACAATAGATAATAATAAGGCCTCTCAAATAACAAGAAGATGTGTTCAACAACTCGTTGAGCAAGATGATATTTTACCTGGATTTAAGTTTTTATCAAAAGCTTATCATCCAAACAATCTTATAGATAAAGTCCTAGTAAAGTTAGCAAATTCATCTTTTTATTTTCCCCTAGAATTTGATAAAGAGCCTGTGTTTGAAAAATGTAACAACTTAATTGATGGCACAATAAGAGAAAATGCTGAAAAGATGTTTTATCTTTTTAAAACAATAAGCGAAGATGATTTTGGTAGTTTAACCCCTGCAGCTAGTAAAAATGTAGAAAGCATACAACAAATATATGAAGAATTAAAAACTTATGATGCTGAAAATAAGAGCTTTGTAGAAAAGCTTTCACTCATCACTATTCCCTTACCTAGAGTATCTAAGAAAAATGATAGAACAATAGAGTTAAATTCTCTTTGTAAAGAACTACGAGAAGTACTTTTAGAGATTACTCCCTTTTATCACATAAAATTTAACAATCATTTAGAAGATGTTGTTAATGCATTAGAAAAATTAAAAAATATGATTTTTGAAGAAAAAAGAAAATCAGGAATATTAACATTTAGTGACATCTCTAATTTAGCTGTCGATATATTATTAAAAAATAAAAAAATTAGAAAAATTTATAAAGAAAAATATAAGTTTATCATGGTTGATGAGTTTCAAGACAACAACCAACTTCAAAAAGATTTAACTTACCTTTTGAGTGAAAATAAAAATGAGTTTAATGATGTTGTTCCTAATATAACTTCTATAGAAAAAAATAAATTGTTTTTTGTAGGAGATGAAAAACAAAGTATTTACATGTTTAGAGGAGCTGATGTTTCTGTATTTAAAGCCTTATCAGATGAAATAGCTAGTAATGGCGGAAGAGTTGTTAACTTAGGTGTTAATTATAGAAGTGAACCAAAGCTAATTGATTATTTTAATAAAGCGTTTGAAAAAGTTTTTGAAAATCCTAAAGAAAACTTTGAAGCAACTTTCGATTCTTTAAATTATAGAGCTCCAAAAGACGGTATAGATCCTAAAATTGAGTTATACATTAAGAGTGAAGAAAGTCAGTCTTTAGTAACAGGGGATGTGGAGGAGGCCTCTTCATCGGCTTGTGAAGCAACAAAAGTTGCTAAAATTATAAATAAAATGCTTAAAACAGATGAGTATTTAATTCCCTCCTCACAAGGGAATAGGCGCCCTAATGTTGATGATATAGCTATTCTTATGAGAAGCAAAAACCAACAAATTGAGTTTGAAAAAGCATTAAGAGCAAAAAAAATACCTTTTATTATTCAAGATAACAAAGCATTTCCCTTAGAAGCGTTATCAAATGATCTATACAATATTTTACAGCTTTTAATATATCCTGATGATACATTAGCTTATACAAGCGTATTAAAAGGACCATTTGGAGCTATAAGTGAGAAATCAATTATTTTTTTACTACAAGCTCAAAATTGTGAGAGTTTATTTGAATGTAATATAACACTAGATAAGGATGATCAAAACAAGTTGCAACACTTAAAAACAACCTTTGATGACCTTATAGAACTTTCAAAAGATAACGATATATCTTCGTTATTAAATTATCTTTGGTGGGATTGTGGGCTTAGGTATTACTATGTTTGTGAACCTAATTACCATCTATATATTGATAACTACAGCTATTTGTATAGGATGGCTAAAAAGTATGATGACAACCAACTCTCATTAACAGTCTTTTTAGATGATATTAGAGACAACTTAGGTTCAAGTTCAACTCAAGACGAGGTAGATGTATTAAGAGAACAATCAGCAGGCGTTCAATTGATGACTATTCATAAATCAAAGGGTTTAGAGTTCCCCATTGTAATTGTTGCTAGTATGGGAGTTGAAATGAATAGAAACACTATAGATTTTTCTATTGAAAACAATATTCCTGTACCAAAACATTGTATTTCACTAAACATGAAAAAGAAAAAAGAAAAGTATGACAGTGTTTTTATTGATAAGGCAGCTCAATTAAACCAAGAGATGAAATTAGCTGAAGTAAAAAGAGTCTTATATGTTGCCCTAACAAGAGCAGAAACACATTTAATTATGACTGGAACAATAAGACGGAATATAGAAAGTGATATTAAGGATAAAAGCGATAAAACTCTTTTGGCTATGATATATAACGCCTCAATGGATGAAAATGGAAAAGTTCTCCCTCATTTAAAAGTGAAAGATATCGAAGTAGTTGATATATATGAAAATTACGTAAAGGTTGAGAAAAAACCAATTCTTGAGAGGAAATTATTTTTAACTAATCAAAATTTTTATCAAGTGAATCAACCAAACTATGATACAAGTTCAAAAAGTATAGGAGTTACAACATTAGTTGGATACGTTGATGATGGTGAAGGGGAAAATGGAGAAGCGCTCCCATTATCAAAAGTAGATAGCTTGTTAGAAAAATTAAGTGAAAGAGATGAAAGAGTGTTTACAGATTTTGGAACTCTATGCCATATATATGTTCAGGCTCTTGTCTCGCAAAAACCCTTATTACCTTTAAAGGATGAATCAATATTGTCAAAAGGGTCTTCTCTTTCTAAATTAACTCCACCACAAATTGAATTAATCCAATCAGTTGCACAAGGGTATGCAAAAGCTTTTATAGAGAGTGATTTTTATACAGAATATGTAAAAGACAGTGAGAGTAAGTGTGAGGTAGGATTTTTCTCTAGAGTAGAAAAAACTAGTGATCAGATCTTAGTAGTAGAGGGATTTATAGATTTATTAATTAAAGATAGGGATAATAACTTTATTGTAGTAGATTTTAAGACTGATAAGTTTAGAAATCCTGAAATACATAAAATGCAAATAGAAACTTACATAACAGCTGTTAAGAGAATGTATCCTAACAGCTGTGTAAGAGGCTGTATTGTCTACCTTAGAGAAAAGGATAGAGAATATTTTTATTGAACACTTCCAATTTCTATAGCACTAAATCCATTGTTAATCCATTTTGGAGCTTCATTAAAAGCTTTTTGAACAAGCAAGAGTAAAAACTCTAAATTAGCACCTTCTTGTTGTGAAAAGTGTGTTGATAAGAAAAAGTTTCTAATAATTTGTGATGAATCATCTCCACAGTTATTAACATAGCTATTAAAAATTCGTCTAAAGATTTGAATATTATCTTTGAAAAATCCGCCAAGACGAATGTAGTAGTTTTCAAGGTTGATGTAATTTTCTGTTTCTTTTAAATAGCTTCTGTCTAAGTATTTAAACAATTCTTCTTTGCTTAAAACTAAGAACTTTTTTCTTGCTTGGTTTTGTCTTATAGTTTCAAAGCTATATTCTGTTATAAGGTTCGTATCTAAAGGGGATAGTCCAGTATCTTTGTTTTTATTTTTCCTATAATTAGTGAAACCGTTTGGATCTATTTTTTGAAGTGTTTCATCCCTAAATAAATCAAAGCTCCAATCATAAATTCTATCTGTTACAAAATAGTTCTCAAACAAAAATATATTACTCTCATTATTAAAGTATGTAAAAATTGTTTTTATTTCTTCTCGGCTTATTTTTATGTCTTTGTAATAAATTTTTAAAAGTCTTTGAAAGTTTTTAATTGAAATAACTCCGTAAAAGTTTGTTGCTGCTACTGCTGTTTGCCAAACTTTTTCAAAATTAGTCTTTGAAAGGCCCTTAACTGAAGTTTGAGCATTTTCAAACCACGTTTGTTTAATTCTCTCTTTTCTGCTTCTTCCATAACATAACCAAGATGTTTGGTTAGTAATTGCTTCAATCATTTTAGCTTCCAATCCCTTATCCCAGGTTGGTAGCTTAAATGGTTCTAATAAGAACTTAGAGAAAGAGCATTTTGATATTATTTTGTGTGTGTTTACATAATTACTAAATCTAAAAGCGAATAATTGTTTATTATTAACTAAATCTTTATTTATTTGACAGCAGTAAGCAAATAGTTCTTCACCCTTTTGGCAAAGAGGTAAGTCGTATGAATCTTGGTAATCTTTAATATCTTCCCAAGTAATGGTGTCCCAAGGTTTGTACTCATTTTTAGCTGCAAAAACTTCTTCTGTTCTATCATAAGTAATATCAAAATATATGATTTTTAAAATATCATCTTTTACAATATATTCTGAGCTTTCACTTTCTTTGAGTGCTTTTTGAATTGATGTAGCTTTTACCCCTTTTAAAGAGGGATGTATTTTATTTGTTATATCTTCTAGCTTTACAGCACCAAAGCGATTAGCTAAGCCTTTTGCAGCAATATCTACCGCATTTTTTTGTTCATCTGTCATCTTATCTCCTAAGTTTGTGTTATAATTGTGTTCTTTAATTATTATATTTTTTTTCAAGCTCGTTTACTGCTTTTTCAACTTTTAACAAAGCATCCTTTATACTTTCTAGATTTGTAGCAAAGTTAAACCGTACATACCCTTTATAGTCTTCTCCACCAAACCATGAGCCATCATTTAAACAAATTCCTGCTCTTTGACCAAAGAATAGTGAAAGAAGACCAGCTTCAGATGCTGTTTCTAAGTTGTATAAGTCCTTATTATCCTTTGCATCCCTTTCAACAAGAGGCATTAAGCTAGTACAGTCCCAAAAGCAAACAAATGAAGCTTGAGCTTTTAGTACTTTAATATTAGGTACGTTTTTGGCCATAAAGGATTCGATGTATCGTGTGTTGTTTTCTAGTACTTCAACTGTTTCTAAAAGCCAAGGAAGGCATTTATCATATGCTTCTCTAGCAACTGTAGTTGAAAAGTATGGTGAAGAGCTGTAATGAAGGTTGCTTCTAAAGGTATCAAACTTTTTCTTTAGTTCTAAATCATTAAATAAGGAGACTGAGAAAAACTCTCCCGCTATATTAAAAGTTTTAGATGGTGCCATTGCAACCATTGTTTTTGTATTTTTTTCTTTAGCTATATCGATGAAACTATAAAACTTTTGATCTTTAAAAACTAAATCTGCATGAATTTCATCACTAATTACAAAAACATCGTGTTTATTAGCAATATCACAAATCATTTCTAGAGTTTCTTTTGGATAAACTTTTCCTGAAGGGTTGTGAGGAGAACAAAGTATTAAAACTTTTGCCCTTTTGCAAAGATCATCAAATAGTGAAAAGTCTAAATCACAAGAATCTTCAGTTCTTTTTAATTTCCAAGGTAACACTTCTAAATCTAAGTTTTTAGTTATATCTATAAAAGGTTTATAAGACGGAAAAGGAATAATTACTCCATCTCCCTTTTTACAATTAAGATAAAGCATAGTTGCAATTGCATTTAATACACCTTGACCAATTGATATTTGTGATTCTTTAACAGTTAAATTATGCCTATTTTTCACAAAATTGATAAAGATTTCTTTTATATCACAATATGAGGTATATCCATAAGTTTCAAAGTTTACAACTTCTTTAGCTGCCTTAGATATTTCAGGTGCCGCTTTATATTCCATATCGGCTACCCAATAAGGCGTTGCATTTTCATTACCACAAAAGTTTTTTATTTTATCTTTATTCCACTTTATGCACGGTGTCTTATCCCGTTGCGCTACATTGTCAAAATCATAATTCATTGTTGTTAACTCCTATATAGATGATTGAAATTTCCTTTTGGGTTTTTATATCTTTTTCCATTGTCTTTTTGCTTTTTTATTGCATTTTCTGGACAAGTATTAATACAGTTGGTACAAGCATAACAATTATTGTGAAAAACGGGTCTTCCGTTTTCAAAAGTTATATTGTTAGCAGGGCAACTTTGGTAACAAAGCCTACAGCTTGTGCAATCATCTGTTACAACAAACTTTTCACTAAAACATCTTGCATAGTACCTGTTTGCATAAAAAGAAAGTTTAGAATATGTTGTTGTAAACATTCTGAACTTTGGGAATCTAAACTTTTCTTCTTTTAAATCCTGGATTACACTATCAATTTTTATATCTGCTTCATCATATATGACTTTGCTTTTTTCTGCATCTGTTGGGTTTATTACATTTAAAGGCATTTTGATGTTATTAACATACGTTGTTGCTACACCAAAATCCTTAAACATCTTTTCAACCCTTATGTGGGCCCATTTTGGAGATTTCCCGGATGCGGTAGTAACAACGTATAAAAAGTTTAATGACATAAAGTTTTTAATAGTTGAAAAGAGCTCTTTCATTTTTTCTTCTACAACAAAAGGCTCTCTAAAGAGATGGACTGGAAATACTAAACCTAACCTTTCGGGAAGTTCGAACGTTTTGATATCAAGTTCATTTAGCATAACAATGTTATTGTGGTTTTGTGATTGTGCTATTTTTTGTGCTACATAGTAACTGTTTCCTGTTCCTGAAAAGCAAATAATTAAATCTTTCATATTTTTCATCCCTGGGTTTTTATAGTTGTTTTAGTTTTTCTAATAAGGTTGTCATATCGCTAGTAGTGATATTTAGGTTTGTAACAAGACGAACGTAACTACCCTCTGTATTAGCTAAAATACCCATACGCTTAAGTTTAGCAACACTTTGCTCTGCTGTTAATTGTTTTTCATTGAAAAAGACAATATTAGTTTCATTTTTGCCATGAACTATAATGTTTTCATTGTTGTTTAATGTTTTTACAATATCTCTAGCTCTTTGATGGTCAATTTCTAATCTTTCAACATTGTTTTCTAGAGCATATATACCGGCAGCTGCCATAAAGCCTACTTGCCTCATACCACTACCAAGCATTTTTCTAAATCTTAAAGCCTGGTTTATAAAATCTTTTGATCCACATAGCATAGAACCAACAGGAGCACCCAAGCCCTTTGATAAACAAAAGGTTATAGTATCACAATACGATGCTATTTCAGCTACACTAGTTTTTAGACCAATGCTTGCATTAAATACCCTAGCACCATCCATGTGGACAGTTAAATTGTTTTCTTCAGCTAAGCTTTTTATACCTTTTAGGTTTTCTATTGGGTATATTGCCCCACCAATTGTGTTTTCAACTTCAATTATACTTGTTCTTGACATATCGTAAATGCCAGAGGGTTTTATTAGAGGAGCAAAATCTTCTGATTTTAGAATACCCGTTTTAGTAGGGATTGAAATTGGTATTACAGATGCTATAGCACTGCAAGATCCAATTTCATGATGAATAATATGAGAGTTAGAAGCACATAATACTTCAGTACCAGCTCCACCATTAATCATTAGGGCAATCAAGTTCCCCATTGAGCCTGTTGGAACAAATAGAGAGGCTTCTTTGTTTGCTATACTGGCAGCCATTTCTTCAAGGCGATTAGCAGTTACATCTTCTCTATAAACATCATCACCAACTTCAGCTTTATATATTGCTTCTCGCATTGCTTTTGTTGGCTTAGTAATTGTATCACTTCTTAAATCTATGTATTTCAAAATTAATTATCCTTTAAGCTGTCTATTAGTTTAAAAAAAGTAGGGAACGTTACATTCACAGCTTCAATATCATCTATTATAACATCGCCTTCTGCATATAGTCCTGCTACAGCCATAGCCATTATAATTCTATGATCACTATAACCTTTTACATGAGCTCCCTCAATTTTTCCCCTTCCATTTATCTCTATACCGTCCTGTAATTCAACTACATCAACATTTAAAAGTTCGAGATTTTCTCTCATTGCTTTTATTCTATCTGTTTCTTTTATTCTAGCGTGAGCAACCTGGTTGAAAATTACTTTTTCATTTGCAAAACTTGCAACTACGCAAAGAGAAGGAAGTGCATCTGGCATTGAGTTAAGAGAGAATGTTCCTCCCTTTAATTCATTAGGACCAGTAACTTTTACTCCATCACTTTGCCATTCAATTATACATCCCATTTTCTCTAGTATGTTAAGAGTGTTTTTATCTCCTTGAGTATCCTCTTTGTTTAATCCTTTTATAATTATGGATGTTTTCCCTATAGCAGCTAAGGAAAAGAAGAATGTAGCACTAGAGTAGTCTCCGCTAATTGATGTTTCAATAGGGGTGTAATTTTGATTACCTTTAACAATCGTGTGTTGTAAATCGTCCGATGTTTTAAATTTTAAATTTTGTTGCTTCATCCATTCTAATGTAAGTTTTACGTATGGTTTTTCATGTAGAATTGGAGTAATAATCTCCACATCTGTTTTAGCAACACAAGAGGCAAGGAGTAAAGAAGATAAGTACTGGGAGCTAGGACAATCAATAACAACTTTACTTTTTGTAATTGGCCCTTTTATTGTAAAAGGGGGATAATTTGTATCGCTAACTAAACACCCTAAGTCTTTATAAGCTTGCAGAAGATCCCCAACAGGTCTACTTCTAAGGGATTTGTCTCCTGTAAATGTAACTTCTCTTTCACTGTAAGCAGCTAAGCCTAATGCCAAATATAATGTTGTTCCACTATTTTCGCAATCAATAGTAAGGGGAGGGCCTTTGTGTTTGAAATTAGTTGAGTCGATAACTAAGGTGTTGTTATCTCTATTAATAATTGCACCAAAAGATTGGCACGCTTTTATACAACTTATTGTATCATTAGATATTAAAGCATTATTAATGGTGCTTTTGCCTTTTGCAAAAGTAGCAATTAAAATAGCTCTAATAGTTTGACTTTTAGAACTTGGTATATTAATTGTTCCTCTAACAGGAGAGGGGGTGATTCTTTTTTCCATAGGGAAAATATAAACTAAATAAAAATTTAAGTCTATAAAAAACACTCCCCAGTAAATGAGGAGTGTGTAATTATTAAATTAATAATTATTTTTTATAAATGCCCTTAGTTGGGTGATAGTCCATAGTATTACCATACCATCCGCCCCAAATATCTGTATCAATCATGTTAAGAGTTACATAATAATAGAAAGGAACAATAGCTTGGTCTCTATTAATTAAGAAGTCTTCAGCTGTTTTTAATATACCTAGTCTTTCAACTGGGTCTGAAAGTGTTGCAGCGTCTCTGATATACATGTCATAGTCTTCCATGTGGTATCTACCACCATTCATAGCACTGCCTGTTACGAACATATCTAAGAATGTGTTAGGATCTTGGTAGTCACCAACCCAACCAGCTCTTGAAATTTCAAAGTCACCAGCGTTTCTGTCTGATAGGTAAGTTCCCCATTCTTTGTTGATTAGTTCAACGTTGATGTTTAACTTATTCTTTAACTCTTGTTGTACAAATTCTGCAATTTGTTTGTGACCTTCACTTGTGTTATAAAGGATTGAAAGAGTAGGACAGCCAACACCATTAGGATAACCAGCTTTATTTAAGAATTCTTGAGCCATTTCTGTTGCTTCATCAACACTGTCAAATGGGAATT
>CAZHNE010000002.1:0-7483 GCA_964533775.1 uncultured Spirochaetaceae bacterium
CCCCATCTACTATTAGATTTTCTAACCTTTATGTTTTTTATCAAATATCTTGTTTGTTGTAAAAAGATATTCTCTTTAAATTTTTTTGCAACTATTTTTTTGCTTTCTTCTCTAAAAAATTCCGCAACAATACTAGCTCTGCTTTCAAAACTTAAGCCCGCATGAAGAGTTATTATTATTAATTTATCTTCAAAATCAACTTTAATATTATTTAAAATTTCATCTATTATGCAAAACTTATTATCCTCAACTATTATAAACTTTAATGAGAAGGGCTCTCCATATAGTAAGAAAACATCTCCATCTAAATATGTATGTTTTTTTGTTGTTTCATCATTTTCTAACTTTTCAAGGTTTTGTGTTATCCACTTTTTATTCTTTTCTACAAATTCATTTATCTTTTTATCACTAACTCCCCTAGGAGCACTAACAACAATATTTTGAGATCTTTTTATTGATATTGTTATTCTTCTATAATTCTTAGATTTAATAACTTTATAATTATTTTTATTTGCTGTTTTTAACATAGACGTCATTTTAGTTTCTCTTTATAATAAATTTTATGAATAATTTTAATACGATTAATTTAAACCTTTTTCAACCTATTGTTTATAATAAAGAAACTAACCTAATCAAACAAGATATGGAAAAAGTATATTCTCATTTATTAAAAAAATTAGATAATAGTAAAACAGCCTCAGAAGCTTGTATATGCTTTAAATATTTTTATGAAGATCAGATTTCTTTTGAAATAGAAAATGTCGGTTTTGCAGACCAACCAACACAAGAAGTTGTTGAAGCTGTACAAAGTGGCGAAAAAATACCCCTTCCTGAATATGATATGAAAATAGAAGAGGGAAAATACAAGTTTATTCAACTACCCTTTTTACCAACTGAAGAAAACTTATTTGCTACATTAATGCAAATTTCATGTGCAAATAACGTTAAAAAAAGTGGTCACTTTTACTTTAGACTCTTAAAAGAAAGCACTCTTGTTATTTTAGCACAAGCAATTTTACCTTTAGAAAAATAATGGTATAAGAAAAGGCACTACTATCGTTATACATAAACCATGATATATAGACGGTATCATTTTATCACTTCCAAAATGAGAAGTTATAATTGGAAGAGTGATATCCATTGTTGTTGCTCCTCCAATACATATAGAAGGATAATAAAATCTTCTTCCAAATTTAGATAAAAGAGGAATTAGAAAAAAGGAAAAGCTTTCTCTAAATATATTACTTAAAAAAGATATTGATCCTAAGATAGGATAACCTAAGTCTGTTATCATTATCCCAGATAAACTATACCAACCAAAGCCCGAAGATATACCTAGGCTTTCGCTAACAGTAAAAGAAGAAAATATTGAGAATAGGAAAGAGCCAAAATAAGTTCCAACAATAGTCCAAATGGGTAATAAGAGTAAAACAGGAGAATCAAAGATATCTTTAAACTTTATGTTTGAATTTACAACGCCTAAACCTGAAAAAAACAATAAAGCATACAATAGATATGAAATTAAGGATTGATCAAACCAATTAAATGCTGGTGTAAACAATCTCAAGAGCATCCCAACAACAACAATCATTACTAACAGTACAGGCTCTCTTATCACATAAACGAATTTAACAAACCAGTGTCTTTTTAATTGTATTTTTGCTTCTTCACTTAATTCAACATTATATAACTTATTTATGTCGCGACTTGTTACAAGCCCTTTTGATTTATTAACAAGACCATCATCCCTTACTATTTTATGACGATTTGATTCTAAAAAAAAGGAAGCTATTGTTGCAACAAAAATTGTCCCTCCCATAGCAAAAATGGTAATAAAAAAAGCTTGTTTTCCAATTGTGTTAAGTTCTAATAAAATATTTTCAATGGAACCTGTATTAACTCCCATAAAAAATAACAACAAATATAAAATTATAGTTTGAACAATACTAGCTTTACTCATAACTCTTTGTGGTAGTTTTTTACCAACAAAAACACCTAGAATTAACGCTAATATTAGCTTTGATAAGTACATTACAGTTTCCATAAAAGAACCATAGTAGAAAAATTAACTAAAATCAATAAAAAGCAATATATTATATGGCATAACAAATGAAATGGCTTTACGCTTTTTCATTTCAAGGTTATATTTTTAATCATGAATATTGAAAAAATAAGCGATACAGCACATTTAATTAAATTTAAAGATAATAGTGAACTTCTTCTAATTGGAACAGCTCATATTTCTAAAGAAAGCGTAGATGAAGTTAGTTCATATATTGAAGAATATCATCCAGAGCGCATTTGTATCGAATTAGATAAAACAAGATACAGCAATAATAAAAATGCTCAAACTTGGTCTAATAAAACTATAACTAATGTTTTAAAAGAAGGTAAAGGCTTTTTATTACTAGCTAATATGGCGTTGGCTTCTTTTCAAAAAAGAATGGGTCAAAGTACTGGTATAAAGCCAGGAGAAGAAATATTAAAAGCTGCTTCTTTAGCAGAAGAAAAAGACATTCCTCTTTCTTTTTGTGATAGAGAAATCCAAACTACATTTAAGAGAGCTTGGAGAAAGTCTAATTTTTGGAACAAAATGAAATTATTAGCAACTTTAATTTCCGCAGCTTTCAGTAAAGAAGAAATTTCAGAAGAAGAACTTGCTGAACTTAAAAAAGCTGATGTTTTAGAAACAATGCTTGGAGAAATGGCGAAAGAGCTACCCACCATTAAAAAAGTTTTGATAGATGAGAGAGATCTTTTTCTTGCAACAAGCATGTATAATGCTAAAGGCAAAAGAAAACTTGGAGTTATTGGTGCAGGACACACTCAAGGTGTATTAAAAAACTTAGAAGCACTAGATGAAGAAAAAATTGAAAACAATATCAGTGAAATTTCCTCTGTTCCCTCCCCAAGTAAAGTTGGGAAATCTTTAACTTACATTATTCCTATTTTAATTGTTGGAATTATTGTTTTTGGCTTTGCTCAATCAGGCTGGGACAAAGGAATTAAGTTATTTGGTTACTGGGTTCTTGTAAATGCTATTTTCACAGGTATTGGTGGTATTGTTGCCTTAGCTCACCCTTTAAATATTTTAATTAGTATGCTGGCAGCTCCTTTTACAAGCTTAAACCCAACAATAGGTGTGGGAATTGTGTCTGGTTTGTTACAACTAAAATTAAAGAAACCTAATGTAAAAGACTTTGATAACATGGGAAATGATGCTTTAACGCTGAAAGGTTGGTATAAAAATCGAGCCCTTCATGGATTATATGTATTCTTTATTTGTTCCATTGGATCTGCCGTAGGCACTTTTGTTGGTTTCCCTGTTCTAATAACAATTCTTTCTTAATTTCTTATAGAGAAACATTTAAAACCTTCATATTTGTAATATAAAGGTTTTTTTCTTATACGAGGTTTAAAACTTCAGTAATGTGGTGACAGCAAAAAGGTTTTATTTTTTTAGACGATGTTGTATGGGGACTAACAACTTCTTTAAATCCCATATCTACTGCGGCTTTTATTCTTTTACTACTAAAGTTAACTGGTCTAACTTCTCCTGCTAAACTTAGCTCACCAAAGGCTATAGAGCTCTCTCTAAAGACTTCTCCTCTTAAAGAGGAAGTTAATGCTATTGCGAGTGCTAACTCTATAGAGACTTCTTTAAGCTTAATTCCTCCACCAACATTTACATAAATATCATGGTTGCTAAAGTGCAAATTTGCATGTCTTTCTAAAATAGCTGCCACTCTAGTTACTCTTGAAATATCAATTCGATCACTATAAATTCTTGAGTATCCACTTTTTGTTGGTATAGTTAAGGCTTGTATTTCTACAATAAATGTTCTTGTTCCTTCAACAACAGCAGTAAAAGATATTCCTGGAGGCAAATGCCCTTTTGCTCTTTTATTTAAAAATAGTCCAGAAGGATTATCAACGACTGTTAATCCTTTTTCACCCATCATGAAAATTCCCAATTCATCAACAGATCCAAATCTGTTTTTTACAGCTCTAACAATTCGAACCCCACTAGAAGTCTGATCAAAATATAAAACAGTATCAACAAGGTGTTCTATTATTTTTGGACCAGCTATATTTCCATCTTTGGTTACGTGCCCTATGAAAAAAAGAGATGCACCACTTTTTTTAGCTCGACCTATTAACTCCATTGCACAACTTCTCATTTGTGTTGAGGATCCAGCTATTGAAGCAATCTGGGAAGAGGATAATGTTTGTAGGGAATCTATCACTATTATTTGAGGATCAATGTCATCAATTACACTTAATAAATTTTCTATTTTTGTGTCATTATATATGTAAATTTGTGATGAATTTAAATTTAATCTATTTGCCCGTTGTTTGATTTGGGAAGAAGACTCTTCTCCGCTAACATATAAAACCTTATATGATTTTGAACAGTTAGCCACAGTTTGAAGCATTAGGGTAGATTTACCTATACCAGGCTCTCCCCCAAGTAAAATGGCAGATCCTTTCATGATTCCTCCGCCAAGAACTCTATCAAACTCATTAAACCCTGTATGAAATCTCATTTCTTTTTCAATTTCAATTTCATCTAAAATTACAGGCTTATTGGTGTTGGATATATTTACTCTTTTTCCTACCTTTTCTTTTACTTCAATTACTTGTTCTTCAAAAGAGTTCCAACTTCCACAAGTGGTACAGCGTCCCATCCATTTGGATTCGACCTTACCGCATTCACTACAAACATATTTTGTGTTTTTATTTTTCATGCAAATTCCCTAACAGCTATAATAGCTATTATAACATATTATAGTTATTGCTTTAAAAAACACCTCAAAATATAAGAGATCTTCAAATATTTGAGGTGCTTTTTTATATAAACTATACTGAGATATTAAAACTTAATTAGTTCAACTGTAAATATTAAGTAAGCGTTTGGAGGTATGACTCCCGGAAAGCCGTTTTCTCCATAACCTAATTCAGGTGGAATAATTAAAGTTCTTTCTTCACCCGTTGTCATAGTTTGTAGAGCTTCATTCCAACCCTCAATTACTGTTCCAATTTGGAAACTGGCTGGAGTTCCTCTTTGTCTTGAAGAGTCAAAAACTTTACCGTCCAGTAATTTACCTTCATAATGAACTGTTACTGTTTGTCCCATAGCTGGAGATTCTTTTTTATCTCCTTCCTTATTAACTACGTACAACAAACCCGTTTCAGTTTCTAATGCTTTAGGATATGCTTTTTTAATCGCATTTAATACTTTAGCTCTTTCTTTTTTTAACTTTTCTAACTTGTGCTTTTGTGAATTTTTTATTTTATCTTCAAAAGTTTCACGTGAAACTTTAAAAGCTTCAGCTTCCTCACCAACTCTTTCTATGGTAACTTTATTTATTTTATCACCTTGTGCAATTGAGTTAACAACATTCATACCTTCTACTACTTTTCCAAAAACAGAGTGCTTGTCATCTAACCAAGGCGTTTCAACATGTGTTATAAAAAATTGAGAACCGTTTGTGCCAGGTCCGGCATTTGCCATTGATAATACGCCAGGAGCATCATGTCTTAATGAACTATCAAATTCATCTGCAAACTTATATCCCGGACCTCCAGTACCTGTTCCAAGAGGGCAGCCACCTTGTACCATAAAGTTTTCAATTACTCTATGAAAGCTTAACCCATCATAAAAAGGTTTTCCCTCTTCTTTATTTAATACACCTTCTGCTAAACCAACAAAGTTCATTACAGTCATTGGTGTTTTCTTAAACTCTAAATTAATTGTTATATTGCCTTTATCTGTATCGATAACTGCATACAATCCATCTTTTAAATTTTTACTCATTAAAAATCTCCCTATATTTCAAACAATTCTTTGCCATTTGATAATCTTTGAAATAATTCTTCTAATTCTTTTTCGCTGTTATAAGATAACATTATTTTACCTTTAAACATATCGCCTTTAATTTCAACCTTGTTTCCAACTACTTCAATAAACTTTTCTTGAATTTCCATAATTTCATTGTCAAACTGTTTGCTTTTTTTATTCTCACTCTTAGGCGAAATAATATTTCTATTACCTCTATTAAGCTCTTTTGCTATTTTTTCTGCTTCCCTAACAGATAAGTTATTATTTGTTAGTTTTTCTAATAATAATACTCTATCAGCAGGATTTATTAAAGACAGCAAGGCTCTTGCATGACCTGGACTATATGTACCTTCAATTAAACCTTCTTGCATCGTCTTTGGAAGTTGTAAAAGTCTTATACTATTACTTATAGAAGATCTACTTTTTCCTAACTTTTCTGCAAGCTCCTCTTGAGTAATTTGTGTCTGCTGTAGTAAAACCGAATATGCTGTAGCCTCTTCAATAGGATTTAAATCTTCCCTTTGTATATTTTCAATCAAAGCTACTTCTAATCTAGTTGTATCATTAAATTTTTTTACAATGACAGGAACTTCTGATAATCCAGCTATTTCTGCTGCTTTAAATCTTCTCTCTCCAGCTACAATAGAAAACATATTATCTGCTATCTCTTCAACTAAAATAGGCTGTAGTATTCCTTGAGCTTTGATAGATTGAGCTAGTTCGTTTAAAGTTTTTCCATTAAAAACTTTTCTAGGTTGTTCTTTATTTGTTTTTATTCGATCTAAAGGGACACTAAGCATTAAGTTTAAGTCTTTATCTAAGATGTTTGTTTTATCACTTTTTTTAAAAAAAACGTCCTCAATAGAATATCCTTCTATTAAAGAACCCATTCCCTTTCCTAATCCTTTCTTTTTAGTTTTCGACACGATCTAATACCTCCTGAGCTAGCTTGTAATAAGCTTTTGCTCCAGAACAACTATTCTCATATGCAAAAATTGGAACACCATGGGAAGGCGCTTCAGCAAGTCTTACATTTCTTGGTATTTTAGTTTTAAAAACTAACTTCTCAAAATATTGGCTAACATCTTCTACAACCTCATTGGCTAGTTTATTTCGCTTGCTAAACATTGTAAATAAAATACCAAGGATTTCAAGATTTTGATTTAGCTCTCTTTTTATACTTGCGACTGTTCTCATTAATGAATTTAAGCCTTCCATAGCTAAATATTCACATTGCATTGGAATAACCACGTAATTGGCCCAAACGAGAGTGTTTATAGTTACTAGACCTAAAGATGGGGGACAATCCCCTATAATATAATCATAACAATCTTCTATGTCTTTAAAAGCTTCTTTAACAAAATAATTTCTATTATCATAATTAACCAATTCTATGTTTAGTCCTGCTAAATCAATATTGGCAGTAATTACATCTAAATTATTTATGCTTGTTTTTTGGCATGCTTCTTTTAATAATACTTGTTTAGTCAAGACTTCGTATGTGCCTGGTAGGCGACTATCCGCAGAGAGCGAACTTGATAAGTTGCCTTGTGAATCAAAGTCAACAAGAAGAACCTTTTTACCCCTCAAGGCTAATGCGGCTCCTAAATTAACAACACTTGTGGTTTTACCAACCCCACC
>CAZHNE010000002.1:7583-23536 GCA_964533775.1 uncultured Spirochaetaceae bacterium
TCAAGGCTAATGCGGCTCCTAAATTAACAACACTTGTGGTTTTACCAACCCCACCCTTTTGGTTCAAAAAAATTAACTTCTTAACACTCATGTTATAAATATAAGATATATATCTCACATTGTCATTAAAAATAGTTTAAATACTTATAAACTATTAGCTGTTTCTAGACGATAGAATTATTTTTTAGTATACTTATACATATAGAAATTATTAGGAGATAACAATGGAAGATAAAGTAAAAGCTGCTATTGAAGATATTCGTCCGTCTCTACAAAATGATGGTGGCGATATAAAATTTGTAAAACTAGATGGAAAAAACGTTTTTGTAAGTTTACAAGGCGCTTGTGTTGGTTGCCCAATGTCTCAAATGACATTAAAAGGCGGCGTTGAAAGATATCTACGAGACAAAGTTGATCCAGAACTTGTTGTAGAAAATGTTTAACGTGAAACACTTAACTATTTAAAATTATAAATACATCGCATTTTTCTAATGTGATGTATTTTTTTATCTATATTTAGTTGATTTTTAAGTGAAATTTAAGCCTATACCTTTAGGTATTAAAGATATTGAATATTTTTCTCCCTTTTTTATAAAAATTAAAAAAATAATTCGTTACTAGATATAGAATTAACGCTTTATTGTCGCTAGCAAGTTACTGTGCATAGAAACTGATTTGCTTATTAATATTTTATTTAAATGTCTCTAAAAGTATATAAAAACCACCCTTAGTAAACATAGGGTGGTTTTTGTTGGTAATGTTATTACCTAATGACTTTTTAGCCTATTTAAAGATCTATTCTTCGCTACTAACTTCTTGTTCTTCAACAACTTGAGTATCTTCTATATTTTGTGATTCTTCTCTTATTGTCTCGTCTTCCTCATCTTCTTCAAGATACGTTGAAGCTAATGCTACAATGCTGTCGTCTTCACTCTTAAGAGTTACAACCTTAACACCACCTGCATTTCTTCCTTGGGACGGAATATCTTTAACGTGAATTCTTATTGTTTGTCCTAACAGAGTTACACATACAATATCATTTTCTTCGTTAACTGATACAGCGTTAATTATAGTGCTTCCGTCAGCAAGTCTGAATATTCTTTGTCCTTGAGTACCTCTATGGTGCTTCATAAACTCATCATAACAAACTTGTTTTCCTCGGCCTTCTTCAGTAATCATTAGAACTTTCTTATTTGTGTCTACTTTTAATAAGCCAGCTACATTATCATCACCTCTGAGTCTTATTCCTCTAACTCCTCGTGTTGCTCTACCCATAGATCTCACAGAAGTCGCATTCATTCTTAAAGCTCTTCCGTTTTTAGTTACTAGCATCACATCGTCTTCATCTTGAATAAACTCACAGTGTAATAATTCATCGCCTTCATCTAAGACTACAGCAATAATTCCTTTAGATCTTGCATTTCTAAAGAGATCTAATCTACATCTCTTTACAACACCGTGTTTAGTTGCAAACATTAAATATTTATCTTCATCAAATTTCTTAAAGTTAAATATTGTTGTTATTTTTTCTTCTGTACCTATTTGTAACAAGTTCTTAATACTAGAGCCTTTAGCATTTTTAGAAGCTTCTGGAATTTCAAATACTTTAGTATAATAAGCTTTTCCAGAATCAGTAACATACATGATAAACTCATGTGTTGATGCTATAAACATGTGTTCTACAAAATCTTCTTCTTGTAGCTTCGTTGTTCTAGATCCTTTTCCGGCTCTTCCTTGAGCCTTATACTCTTCAGTTGGAATTCTCTTAGCAAAGCCCTTATTACTTATTAAAACAACAACATCTTCTTCTTTAATAAAGTCTTCTAAATTGTTTTGCCCTATTTCTTGTGGATGTATTTTTGTTTGTCTCTTATCTTTTGAACCGACTCTTAAAACAACATCTTTAGTTTCTTTGGACACTACTTCTAAAATCTTTAATTTATCTGCTAAAAGAGTTGTGTAATATTCAATTTTTACTTCTAAATCTGCCAATTCATCTAAAATCTTTCCTGCCTCTAGATGGGATAAACGACCAAGCTTCATATCAATGATTGCTTGAGCTTGAATTTCATCTAATGCAAAACTTGCCATTAATCTATCGCCAGCAACAGTGTTGTTAGGACTACTTCTAATAATACTAATCACTTCATCAATATTATCTAGACCAATTTTTAGGCCTTTTAATATATGAGCTCTTTCTCTTGCTTTTTTTAAATCAAATTGCGTTCTTCTTGTTATTACATCTTCTCTATGTTTAATGTAATACACTAACATTTCTTTAAGATTTAACAACTTAGGTCTTCCATCAACTAAAGCTAAACTGTTTACATTAAAGTTTGTTTGCAATGCTGTTTTTGCAAATAATAAATTTAAAACAACCATTGCTGGAGCTCCAGTTTTTAACTCAACAACAATCCTAATTCCATTTCTATCGGATTCATCTCTTACTGTTGCTAAACCTGGTATTGCATTCTCTTTTCTTAAATTATCTATCTTTTTAACTAAATCAGACTTATTTACTTGATAAGGAATTTCAGAGAAAATAATTTGATCTCTTCCTCTCTCTGGTGTTTCTATCTCATAAGAAGCCCGCATAACTATTCTTCCACGACCTGTTGTAAATGCGTCTCTAATGCCACTTATTCCACAAATATTAGCTCCGGTTGGAAAGTCTGGACCTTTAATATGATTTCTCATCAATTCATCAATAGTTATATCTGGATCTCTAATAACAGCTTCAATAGCCTCACAAATTTCTCCTAAATTATGGGGAGCCATATTTGTGGCCATTCCTACTGCAATACCACTAGCACCATTTGCTAATAAAAAAGGAAATGCAGCGGGAAGTACTGTTGGTTCAATCATAGAGTCGTCGTAGTTTGGTCCAAAATCTACAGTATCTTTATTAATATCTGTAAGCATTTCTTCGCCAATTCTACTTATTTTTGCTTCTGTATATCTCATTGCTGCAGGAGGGTCACCGTCAATAGAACCAAAGTTACCTTGAGGGGCAACAACAGGATATCTCAAAGAGAAATCTTGAGCTAATCTTACTAATGCTTCGTAAACCGAGGCATCTCCATGTGGGTGGTATTTTCCTAATACATCACCTACAATTCTTGCACACTTTTTAAAACTACTATTAGCTCTTAACCCCATTTCATGCATATCGTATAAAATACGTCTATGGACTGGTTTTAATCCATCTCTTACATCTGGTAAAGCACGAGATACAATAACTGACATAGCATAATTTAAATATGACTGCTTCATTTCTTTTGAAACATCTACGTCTATTACTCTCTCGTTTTTTTCAATTATTTGATTATCATCCATAAAGATATCCTTTTAAATGTCTAAATTAGAAACATATTCGGCATTTGCATCAATAAATTCTCTTCTTGGTGCAACTTCTTCTCCCATCAACATAGAAAAAACCCTATCGGCCTCTTCAGCATCATCGAGTTTTATTCGACTAATCATCCTTGTTTCTGGGTTCATTGTGGTTTGCCAAAGTTGTTCTGGGTTCATTTCTCCAAGACCTTTATATCTTTGTATTGAAACACCCTTTGATTTTTCAGTAATATTATTTTCTTCTAGAATTTTAACTCTAGCTTCTTCATCATAAGCGTAGAAAGACTTTTTGTTTATTGATATTTTATATAAAGGCGGCATTGCAAAATAAACATATCCTGCTTCAATTAACGGTTTCATATATCTATAAAAGAACGTTAATAATAATGTTCTAATATGGGAACCATCAACGTCTGCGTCAGCCATAATAATAACCTTGTGATACCTAACCTTTTCTATATCAAAAGTTAAGTTATCTCTATCTTCTTCATCTTCCTCGTCGTTTACTTTGTTGTTATATCTAGTAACACCAGCGCCTATAGTTTGGATAATTGGTTGCAACTTATCGTTTCCAATAACTTTGTATTCTTGAGCTTTTTCAACATTTAACATTTTACCCCATAAAGGTAAAATAGCTTGGAAAGATCTGTCTCTTCCTTGTTTTGCTGAACCACCTGCGGAATCACCCTCAACTATATAAACTTCACATTTAGCTGGATCTTTTTCAGAGCATGCTGCTAACTTACCAGGAAGTCCGCCACCATCATTTTTCTTTCTTATTTGCTCTCTAGCTTTTCTTGCAGCTATTCTTCCTTGTGCAGCACTAATTATTTTTGTTAAAATTGTTTCAGAGACGGCAGGGAATTCATCTAAATAATTATTAAGTTTTTCATAAACTAAAGATTGAACTAAACCAGCAACAGCTGAGTTTCCTAATTTCATTTTGGTTTGGCCTTCAAATTGTGGCTCGGCCATTTTTACAGAAACAACTGCAACTAAACCTTCTGCGATATCTGTAGAATCTAACTTTTCACTAAATTTCTTTAACAATTTATTGTTTTTTTGTAATTGATTGTTAATAGTTCTAGATAACCCGCTCTTAAAACCAGAAAGGTGTGTTCCACCTTCCTTTGTATTAATGTTATTAACAAAGGTTATAATTTTAAAATCATATTTATCATTATATTGAATTGCAATTTCAACACTTATATTGTCTCTTATTCCATCAAAAGAAATTGGAGTTTCATGTAAGACTTTATTATATTCATTTAAATATAAAGCAAATTGTGCTATTCCACCTTCTGCATGAAAAACTTGTTCTTTAATGTCTTCTTTATTTCTTTTATCAGCAATTGAAATAGTAAGGCCTTTATTTAAGAAAGCTAATTCCCTAAATCTAGAAGATAAAACCTCATAAGAAAAACTATTTTTTTCTAATATTGAAAAGTCTGGTGTAAATATTATTGTTGTTCCTCTTTGTTCTGTTTCACCTATGTTGGTGACTTCAGTAACAGGAACACCTTTGTTGAACACTTGTTTATATAGACCCGTGTCTCTAAAAACATTTACTTCTAAATAATCAGATAGTGCGTTAACACAAGAAACACCAACTCCATGGAGTCCTCCAGAGACTTTATACGAGTCTTTGTCAAACTTACCACCAGCATGTAATTGGGTTAAAACAACTTCTAATGAACTTTTATTTTCTGTAGGATGTAACTCTACCGGAATACCTCTTCCGTTATCTTCAACAATACAGATTTCGCGACCTTGTTCATCAAAGTCAATGCTGACCTTAATTGTATCACAATAGCCAGCCATAGCTTCATCAATACTATTATCAATTACTTCATATACGAGATGATGCAGTCCTTCAATTCCTGTTGTACCTATGTACATACCAGGTCTCATCCTAACAGCCTCTAATCCTTTTAATACTTGAATATTCCCTGCGCCATAATCATTTCTATTGGCAAGAGGTTGAGTATCAGTTAATTCTTCTGTCGGAATTATACTTTCATCATTTTTATTTTCTTCTATCATGAGATTTCCTTATTTGTGCTGAAAAATTAATAAAGAGAAAAAGAAAATTCTTTTTTCTATTATAGTTACTTTTACACATATTTTAGGTTTATTCTTTAACTATTAAAAACATTTAACAGAAGAAGATTTTATTATAAAAATAAAACACCTTTTATCCCCTTTATTATACCAAAATCAAGATTAAGATACAAGTAATACTCTTTATATATAATAAGGTAGCGTTTACTTTTTTATTGTCCTTTTTATCCTTCATAGTTATATACATTTTAGGGGTTTGAAAAAATTGTTTCTTAAATAAAGCTTGCAACCATTATTAAGAAAGGGTAATATAATTTTATGATTAATACACAAGAGTTCTATTCCGATCTGTGGAATAAAATATTAGATAAATTAATTAAAAACAACAAATCTGCAGAAAATAGCAAAATGGAATTTATCTATTTTAAAGACGATAAACTTTATATTGATGCTGTTTCTGAATTTAGAAAAGGATATTATACTAACCAATATTTAAATGATCTAAATTCATACTTAGCTGATATTTCTGATGAAAAATTAGAAATTGTTTTCTTTGTTAATGACAAAAAAAAAGAGCCTAATCTTTCCAAAAAAGCAAAAACAAAAGTTGCTTCAACTATTGAAAAACTAAGCCCTTCTAATGAAAAAAATAAATCCAATTTATCAACTTTAATAACCTCTACAAAAAGCAATATCCAAGAGCAAAGAACAAGCTCTAGAAGAAACGAAAGTAATCTAAATGAAAGATATACTTTTGATTCTTTTATAATGGGAGACAATACAAGTTTAGCCTACAATGTTTCATATGCTATTTCAAAAGAACCTGGAATTGCTTACAATCCTTGTTTGATTTATGGCGGTGTTGGTCTTGGAAAAACACACCTTTTACAATCTATTGGAAATCATATATTAGATAATACTGATAGGTTAAAAGTTATTTACGTTACTGCTGAAAAATTTACAAATGAATTTATAAATGCTTTAGGAACTAATACTCAAATAAATAATTTTAAAAATAAATATAGAAAAGTTGATGTTTTATTAATTGATGACGTTCATTTCTTACAAAGAAAACAAGGTATACAAGAAGAACTTTTCCATACCTTTAATGATTTATATGAAACAAGAAGACAAATGGTTTTTACGTGTGATAGACCAATTAATGAATTAAAATCTATGACAGATAGATTAAAAAGCAGATTCTCTAGAGGTATTAATGTTGACTTAAGACCTCCTGAATATGAAACAAAAGTTAAAATTATCAGAGTAAAAAATGAAGCTAAAAACTTTATTCTTAACGATGAAATTGTTGATTATTTATGCCAAAATATAAACACAAATGTGAGGGATTTAGAAGCAGCTTTTACTAAGCTTTCTGCCTTTCATGAATTCACAAATATTAAGCTAACTTTAGACAAAGCAAAAGAGCTTATAGCTCCTACTCTTTCAGAAGAAAACATGGCATTACAAAACCTTTCTGTTGATAAAATTATTAGAGCAACAGCCGAATATTTTCACTTAACTTCTTATGATATTAAAGGGAAAAAAAGAAACAGAAACATTGTAAATGCTCGACAAGTTGCAATGTATTTATCTAGAGTTTTAACTAACTATTCTACTACTGAAATCGGTTATGATTTTAGTAGAGATCACACTACCATAATGTATGCTATAGACAAAGTTGAAAAAGCTAAATTATCTAATCCTGAGTTAAATAAGAACTTAGAATCAATAAAGAAATCCCTTCTTTCTTTATCTTAAAAAATCACTATTTTTTCTAATATATAAAAAGAATTCTGTTATAGAGTTCTTTTTTTTAATGCGTTTTTAACACTCTTTTTATATAGATAAGTAACCCAGTTTATTGCTTTGATTCTTTCCTCTTGTGTATAACTTGTGGATATCTTGTTAATTACTTGTGTATAACCTGTATATAAGTTGTGTAAATCTTCTTTTGGCCTGTGCAAATACTGTTAATAAGATGTTGAAAAGATGTGGATATCTTGTTTAATAACTGTTAATATGGTGTGTATAGATTGTTAATGAATTTTGCTTTTACTTTTTACTTGTTAATAACTTGTGGACGAGGTGTAAAGATATCCACAGGTTATGCACATTTACATTTTAAATAATTCGTTAGACAATAAGAAATTAAGTAAGTTATACACATTTCCACAGGCCTTATTACTATTATTATTACTTATTTATATATATAATAATTAAAGATAGGAGATTCAAAATATGAAATTTATGTGCGATAAAGAATTCTTTTCAAAAAAGATTTTTCAAGCTAATGATTTTAAAAACACCAAAAGTTCAATTTCTATTACAACTAATGTCTTTTTAAAAACAACTCAAGATTTATTAATTATAAAAACAACTGATAATAATATGGGGTATATATCGTCTATTCCTGTTATAACTATTGAAGAAGGAGAAACAACTGTTTCTTGTAATAAGTTAGGAGATATTTTAAAAGCTTTTAATAAAGTAGATAATATTATTTTAGAGACTAAAAATGATAGTATAAATATATATCCTAAAGACTCTAATAAAACTTTTAACTTTGAATTAAAAACAATAGATGCTAATGAATTTCCAACTATGGAATCTCCTGATGATAAAGAGTTTTTCAAAATTAATTCTTTGTCTTTTTTAGACATGATTAAACACACTCAATTTGCTGCTTCAAAAGATGAATCTAGACATTATCTTTGTGGTCAATTTTTCCAAAAAGTAGAGGGTGGAATTGCTATGGTAGCAACTGATGGAAAACGACTTTCTTTTATTAAAAAAAGATGTGATGATTCTGTTCCTAATTTTCCTTCTGTAACTATTCCTACAAAGTTTATTAATATACTTTCTAAGATATTAGAAGATTCAGGAGAGATGGAAATTTCTTTAGAAAAAAACTTAATTTCTATTAGACTAGCTGATGAAACATTTTTATATTCATCTTTAATTGAAGTTGGTTTTCCTGTATACAATAGAATAATTCCACAAGAACAAAAGTTTAAATGTATATTAAATTTACAAGATACTGTTGATGCAATTAATAGAGTTAAACTTTTTGTTTTAGACAAAAGTAATAGAATATTTTTAAATATTTTACCTACTAAATTAATTTTAACAAGTGATGTAACTGAGCAAGGTCAAGCTCTTGAAGAAATAGGTTGTGAGTATAATGGAGAAGAAATTACTATAGCTGTTAATTATAATTTCTTTTTAGATCCTTTAAAAAATATGGATGTAGAGTATTTTTCAATAAACTTTGATGGACCAAATAAAACATTAAAACTTTTACCTGAATCTAATGAAAAAAGCTACTTGCATATTGTTATGCCTATTCAACCAAAGTAATGAGATTTTTAAATATAAAAGGATCTTCTTTTAGAAATTTAAATCTAAAAGAAACTTTAAATTTAAATGAAAAACAAATAATTCTTGTTGGTAAAAACGGGCAGGGAAAAACTAACCTTTTAGAAGCTTTATATTTTCTTTGCTATGGGAGTTCTTTTAGAACAACTAATATTAAAGAGTTGTTAACTTATAAAGAAAAAAGCTTATTTTTAAAAGCTGAATTTTTAACTGATAAAGAAGAGAAAAGAAATATCTCAATAAAAGTTGTTAATAATAAAAGAGAAATTAAATTAGATGATAAAATTATATATGATAGAAAACAATTAATTTATAATATTCCTTGTATTGTTTTTTCTCACGATGATATTGCTTTTATTACAGGAACACCCCAGTCGAGAAGAAAATATTTTAATCAAACAATGAGTATGTACAATCCTGTTTTCTTTGATGATTTACGTTATTATAATAAAATATTAAAACAAAGAAATGCTCTTTTGAAAAGTTCAGATTTTTCTTTGTTAGATGTTTATGATTATAATTTAGCTAAATATGGTTTTTTAATTATGGAAGAAAGAAAAAAAGCTATTGAAGAAATGAATCCTCTTTTTACGAGTCTTTATAAAAATGTTTCTGATATTGACAATGTTGTTTTAGAATATAAGAGCTCTTGGGATAATTGTGAAAGTGAAGAAGAAATAATAGATAATTTAAAGGCTAACAGAGAAAGAGATATAAAATTTTCTGTTTCTAATGTTGGTATCCATCGAGATAGATTTTCTGTTATTACTGAAAACGGAGAACTTTCTGCTGTTGGTTCAACAGGACAACAAAGATTAGCTTCACTCGCTTTAAGAGCAACCCAGTGTAAATATTTTAAATTAAAAACAAAAAAAGAACCAATTTTACTTGTAGATGATGTTCTTTTAGAACTAGATCATGAAAAAAGAAATAAGTTTCTTTCTCTTTTTAACGATTACAGTCAAGCATTTTTTACTTTTCTTCCAAATGAGAAATATTTTAATAAAATAGATTTAGACAGTAGTATTGTTTATAATATAGAAAAAGGAGTCTTTAAGTGAAAGATAGAATTTGTAAAGACAAACCTATATCTAGTGAGCAATTAGTTGATTATTATTTAAAAGAAATATTAAAAAAAGAAAAACCAAAATCTTCCAATTTATATGATAAATGGGATGTGATACTTCCTGAGAATCTAAAAAAGCATATTCAAATTAAAGAAATTCGGGATGATGTTTTAATTTTAGTTGCAGATCATCCAGCTTGGCGTCAAAAAGCTAATATGAATAAAAGAAAAATATTAAAGAAAATAAACGAGGAAATTCCCACTCTTAATATAAAATCAATACAAATTATCTGTAGGTAGGCACTTGACGTATATTACTATGCTCTATATAATTTGCAACTCGAAGGCCTAGCGCCATTATAAAAAAGAAATACCCGCATAAGCGATGAATTGGAGATAATAATGAGTTACAAAGGAAAGAGAACTTACCAACCTAGTAGAGTAAAAAGAAACAGAAGTTTAGGATTCAGAGCACGCATGTCTACTGTCGGTGGAAGAAAAGTTTTAGCTCGTAGAAGAGCAAAAGGTAGACATAAATTAACAGTATGTGATGAGAAAAAGCCTTTCTAAGCTTGAAATAATAAAAAAGAAGGCAGAAATAGATAAAGCTTTTAAAAATGGTAAAACCACATCTAGGCGTGGTTTAAAACTAATTGTAGCTCCAAACAATCTAAATCTTAATAGAATAATAGTAATTCCAATAAAGCATTATGGTAATGCTGTTAAAAGAAATAGTATTCGAAGAAGAATTAAAGAAGTATGGAGAAAAGAAAAAGAAAAATTTATTATTGGCCATGATTTTATTTTTTTGGTGTATCCAGGAAAGGTTTTTGATAGCAAACAACTAGAGAAAACTATTCTAGAACTTTGTGAAGAACAAGGAATTTATTCTTAAGTAAATTCCTTATTTCCGTTTCCTGTATAAAACCTGTTATGTTATCTACAGGAGTAGACATGGATAAAAGAACTATACTAGCAATGTTTTTAACTATTGTTGTTGTTACATTAGGAATGTTTGTACAAACAACATTATTCTCCCCAGAAATTATTCCGGAAGAAGCTAATATTCAACAACAAGAATATATAGCAGATTCTAATGGAAATTTACAACAATTTGATGCACCGACTAATCAAACTTTAACTTCTTCAAATTATGATTACGCATATATAGATGAAGCAAATGCTTGGAATTCTGGAAAACCAGGTTCTTTTGTTGCTGTTGAAGATCAATCAAATAAAAAAGAATTTCTTTATAATAATGGTGTATTAAATATTACTTTTGATACTAAAGGCGCGTCTATTTCATCTATTAAATTAACACAGCATCATGATATTGATGGTAACCCTGTTGATTTAGTATTTAAAGGTGATTCTGATAAAAATGCATTTTTAATGTATGCAGGAAAAGATAGAACAAACCCTATTGATGCTAATTTTAATTATTATGTTAATGGTAATGAAGTTGTATTTTCTAAAACATTCGCATTGATTGATTCTGATTACAATAAAGTAGAACCTTTTACTATTATAAAAACATATAAATTTGCACAAAATGAATATTTATTTGAAGTAGATGTTACTATTGAGAACAGTGTTAATAAAGCAATTCCATTAAATTTTGAAAATTTCTCTTATTCTTTAGCTTTTGAACCACAAATAGGACCTTCTTTTGAAACAATGAGTAATAACAACTACTCATATAGAAGATTCTCTGCAAAGTATGATGGTGATAAGAAAAAGAAAAACGTTAGCACTTCTGATGTAAAAGAATTGGAAGAATATGTTACTTGGACTGCATTATCAGGAAAGTATTTTTCAGTTATTGCCATCCCTGATGCAACAAAATATAACATTACTTTAACTCAAAGTGAAAATGAAAATGGATTAGCTCAATCTAATGCTATGTATTATAACAGGCCTGTAATAAAGAGTTCTTATAATACAGATACATATAGATTCTATTGCGGTCCACAATTACCAGAAGTCCTTTCAAAATATAATAACGCAAGAGATAACGCTTTTGGTTTATCTGGTTTACAATTAGATAAAGCAGTAGATGCTTCTTCTTGGCTTGGTTGGTTAGAAAACATTTTAAAATGGGCTTTGACTTTATTACATAAAATAATACCTAACTATGGTGTTAATATCATTATTTTAACTATTATTCTGAAGATATTAATTAATCCATTAACCAAAAAGAGTATGGAAAGTTCAGCTAAAATGAGTGCAATGGGCCCTCAAATAGAAGAAATAAAGAAAAAATATGAAAACAATCCAGAAAGATTAAATAAAGAAACTGCAGAATTATACAAAAAAGAAGGAATCAACCCAATGGGTGGTTGTTTGCCAATGTTAGTACAGTTTCCGATACTTATTGCATTCTATGGCTTATTAAATAAAAACTTTGAGCTTAGAGGAGCGATGTTTATTCCTGGATGGATAATGGACTTGTCACAACCAGAAACAATTTATACATTAAAATTTGCATTACCATTTTTAGGAAACCAAATACACTTATTACCAATTTTATACACAGCTAGTATGATTTTCTCAATGAAGTTTACTCAGTCTAGCCAAGGTGCAGCAGGGGGACAAACTGCTACAACTATGAAAATAATGACATATGGTATGCCTATAATGTTCTTCTTTGTACTATATAATGCGCCTTCAGGATTGTTGTTATATTGGTCAGTAATGAATGCTATTAGTATAATTCAGCAAATTTGGAACAATAAAAAAGCTAAAGAAAATAAGAAAAAGAAAAATAATAAAATAGCTTTTCCAAAAAAGATGATAAAGAAAAAAAAGTAGAAATTTATGAGCAGGGGGAAGTTTTCCCTTCTGCGACGGAGAAATATATGACTCGAGAATTTGAAGGAAGAAGCGAACAAGAAGCTATTGCAAAAGCTGTCGAAGAGCTTCAAATAGAGAGGGAGGATTTTGATATTGAAATTCTACCTCCTAAAAGAAAAGGTTTATTCAAAAAAAACGTTAGAATAAAAATTTATTATAACGACGGAAAAGAAGAAGAAAACCTCACAGATGAAGCACCTATAAACAGTGAATTTGAACAAAAAGTAATTGAATTTGTAACTACATTAATTACTAAAATGGGTTATGAAGCAAAAATAAATGTTAGTTTTAGAAAAGACAGAAAAATAGGTTTAAATATTGAAAGTGAAAGCACTTCAATATTAATTGGACGAAAAGGAAAAAACTTAGATTCTATTCAATTATTAACTAATGTTTTTGTTGGAAGATTAGATCAAGATCAAAAAGTAATTATAGACTGTGAAAACTATAGATTACGCCAAGAAGAAAGAATTATTAGAACTGCTTATAAAACAGCAGAACAAGTTAAGTATTCTGGAAGAAGTAGATTGTTAGAGCCTATGAATCCATTTGAAAGAAGACTTGTCCACACCGCACTTAATGATTTTGAAGGAATAGAAACTAAAAGTGAAGGAAACAGTTTATATAAACAAATAAGAATCTTTCCTATAAACTAACCTTAAAACATTATGGGCAGTTTTTTGCTATTAAAATTCAAAACTATTGACATGAGTATCATGGTACACTAAATTTAACGTATACTCTTATTATAATTAAAGAGTAAAAATTTAGGAGATATTATGAAAAAAAGTTTAAAATATTATATAGCATCTCTTATTATTATTATTATTGCTATTACTCCTATATACGCTGAAGTTATGGCTTTGAATGATACTGTAACTGTTGAAATTCAAGGGGAAGTTGTCATAATTCCTTATGAAGTAAATATATATTATAATGGCGAAATTCTAAGAGATACTGAATTTAGGATAAGCAATAAGTATGATTTAACTGTTCCTAATAGAACTGAGATATTTAGTATTTTTGTTTCAGGAAACCAACCTACTGGGCTAAGTTTGACTGTTACAATCGTTGGACAACAGTTTAGAAGACAACCTCTTTACGACTCAAAAGAAATAGTTACTGATTTTTATGTAAACGCAATAGAAATATTGGGAGATGAAAATTTAAACAATTTATCTGTTTCTGCAGAAGCACAAAACTTTTCCTCAACTTTTGCAGTTGAAGGTAATTTAAGTAATGAAATCCAAAATAATCCTAATGTGATTAATTTTGTTTTAGCGTGGGTAGGTAATGATAAATTACCAGCAGGTGAATACACTTCTGATATTAATATTGTTTATTCTGTAGATAGTTAATATTTAAAAGAAAAAAATGCCGTTGTTGTTTAATTTAAACATGACAACGGCTTTTTTATTTAAAAGTTGAGTTTAATAATTTTTTCCCAACTTACATCCTTATCTCCAAAATGACCATAATTAACATTATCTTTATAAATAGGTTTTAATAAATCTAAAGTATTTATAATCCCTTTAGGTGTTAAATCAAAGTTGTTTCTAACAATATTTTCTAACTCTTTATAATTATACTTACTAGTGTTAAATGTATTTACAAAAATAGAAATTGGTTCAGGAATTCCTATCGCGTATGATAATTCTATTTCACATTTTTCACATAATTTATTAGCAACTAAATTTTTAGCAATAAATCTTGCCATATAAGCAGCAGAGCGATCTACTTTTGAAGGATCTTTTCCTGAAAAAGCTCCTCCTCCATGTCTTCCCATTCCGCCATATGTATCAACAATAATTTTTCTTCCTGTTAATCCACAATCTCCATTAGGACCACCAACAACAAAACGACCAGTAGGATTAATAAAGAATTTTGTATTTTCATCTATTAAGTTGGTATAAGCTAATGTAGGTTTAATGACACTATTTATTAAAAAATCTTCTATTTCCTTTCTGCTAACATCTTCTTTGTGCTGATGACTCATTACAACCGTTGTTATTCTTAAGGGTTTATTGTTATTATCGTATTCAACAGAAACTTGGCTTTTCGCGTCAGGTAATAAAAAGTCTACCTCTTTGCTTTTTCTTAGCTCAGCAGCTTTTTTTAGTAGCTTATGCGCACAAACGATGGGTAAAGGCATAAGCTCTTCAGTTTCACTACAAGCGTAGCCAAACATCATTCCTTGATCTCCAGCACCTTGCTCACCAAATAAATTAGTTGATTCTGTTACGCCTAAAGAAATATCAGGACTTTGTGAATCCAATAAGTTTGTTATTTCAACAGTATCATAGCTAAAACCTAGCTTTTCATCTGTGTACCCTATTTCTTTTATTACATCTCTTATTATTTTGTCAAAGTTTATATTTGCTTTTGTTGTAATTTCTCCAGCAATAATAACTCTATTAGTTGTAGCTAAAGTTTCACAAGCAACTCTAGAATTTGGATCTATTCGTAAACATTCATCAAGAATAGCATCACTAATTTGATCACAAACTTTATCTGGATGACCTTCACTAACACTTTCTGATGTGAATACATGATTATTTAAATTAGAAATCATAAAAACCTTCCTATATATATAAATTAACTGGGAAGGGGAAGCACGGCAAAAAATTACCATTCCCTCTTTAGCAGTTTTAGACGTCCGCAAGCTGGGAGCTATCAAATCGACGTTATATAAAGCATATTTATAAAAGGCCTTTTGGTAAATAGACAAAATATACATTTTGACCAAAAACATCAAGATTGTTAAAAATATATGATATAATGAAAATAAATATTAATGGAGAAAAAAATGGGTTCTTATAAAATTATTGGTGGAAATCCTGTTTCTGGTGAGGTTGTTGTAAGTGGAAATAAGAATGCAGCATTACCTTTATTAGCAGCGACATTATTAACAGATGAACAAGTTATATTAAAAAATGTTCCTGATATAAAAGATGTTGAGGTTATGTGTAATTTATTAAGAAGCCTAGATTCTTCTGTTAAACAAGAAGGAAATACTTTTATTATTAAAAGTGGAAGCAGAAAGGGCACCTTTAAAGAAGAAGAAATAGGATTAGTTAGAGGATCTATATTATTAATAGGACCCTTATTAGCAACTTTAAAACAAATCGAACTTCCTCCTCCAGGTGGAGATGTGATTGGTCTTAGAAGAATAGATACACACTTTACAGGATTAAGCTATTTAGGCTGTGAATGTACTGTAACAGAAAATGAATATTTACTA
>CAZHNE010000002.1:23636-37744 GCA_964533775.1 uncultured Spirochaetaceae bacterium
TGTGAATTTACATTAAGTTGTGACTACATGGAAGTCGGCTCACTAATAGGATTAGCAGCAGCAACAAAAGGAAGTTTAACCCTTCACAATGTCCAACATAATATTATAAATAGTTTAAATCTAGGATATAAAAAAATAGGAATAGAATTTCACAAAAAAGGAAAAAACAGTTTATATATTCCAAAAAAACAAAAAAGAATAATTAATAAAAGTTTAAATGGTCTAACTAATAAGGTTGACGACGCACCTTGGCCAGGTTTCCCAGCAGATTTACTGTCAATAATTACAGTTTGTGCAACACAAATGAAAGGATCAATACTGTTACATGAAAAAATGTTTGAATCAAGAATGTATTTTGTAGATTGGTTAATAAGAATGGGAGCAGATATAATTTTATGTGATCCACACAGAGCAATTGTGAATGGTCCAACTAAATTAAAGCCAGCTATTGTAACAAGTCCAGATGTAAGAGCTGGAATGGCTTTGGTTATAGCCGCTGCCTGTTGTGAGGGCGAAAGTGAGATTCAAAATATATATCAAATTGAAAGAGGATATGAAAACTTTGAGAATAAGTTAGGTAGTATTGGAATAGGTATAAAAAAAGTATAAACAATTGATTATGGTCAAAAATGACCAAATATCGCACTATTTTGATAAGTTATCCACAAGTTATCCACATTATTACATATGTTAACTATATAGAACACTTAACGCCTTTTTATTCCCACTATATAAAAGTTTAAAACATTGATTTTATATGTAATTCCTTATCTGATAACGAATTAGCTATTTTTATAAAATAAGTTATTAAATCAAATGTTACTAAAACACAATAACTCTTATATAAGAGTTTATACTTTTTATATAGACACTAAGGATACTTATCCACATATTATGAGTAAAAAAAGGAAATTATACACAAAACAGTAATTATGTAAAATTTATTGTATTTTTAGGGTGTATAAACTCATGTTTTATCTCAGCAAAGGAATAATAGAAAAATAAAAAACGCTGTTGTATTTATTAAATCAGACAAATACAAAAGAATAAAAAAGTGAAAAATAAGGAACTATTTTTTCCTTTAATATTGACATTTTTATTATACAAGACTAACATAGTTATTAATAAAAGTTAGTCGCATCTAACGAAAGGAGATTTTATGCCATTATCGATGTTATCTTTAGGAGAATCAAAGAAAATCGTTTCTATAAGTGCTTCTCCTGACTTAAAACAACGCCTATTATCAATGGGCTTTGTTCCCGGTAACGCAGTTACTATAGTTAGTGTTAGTCCTATGGGATTGGTACTAAATGTAAAAGGAACAAAATTGGCGTTGAATAAAGGATTAGCACATTTAATTCAAGTAGCATAAATAATTTAGTGCTTTAGTGAGGAGTATTACATATGACATTGTCTGATTTAAAACCAGGAGAAAAAGGTAAAGTAGTTTCTTTTGGTACAACGGGTGTTTTACGACACAGGTTATTAGATATGGGAATTACTACAGGTATCGAAATTGAGCTTGTAAAAGTTGCACCGCTGGGAGATCCTTTAGAAATAAAGTTAAGAGGATACAATTTAAGCTTACGTAAATCCGAAGCTAGCGTCATCAAAATTGAGCAGTAGAGGATTAATACATGAAATATAATATAGCTTTAGCCGGCAATCCTAATTGCGGGAAAACAACTCTGTTTAATACTTTAACAGGATCTAGACAGCATGTGGGGAACTGGCCAGGTGTAACAGTAGATAAAAAAGAAGGTGTTTGGAAAAAACATCCAGAATATAATCTTCTTGATTTACCGGGAACATATTCCCTCTCTCCTTATAGTGCAGAAGAAAAAATAGCACGAGATTACATTGTTAAAGAACAACCTGATTGTGTAATTGATATAGTTGAGTCTCCTAACTTAGAGAGAAACTTATACCTAACATTACAGATTTTAGAAACAGGTGTTCCTACAGTAATAGCTCTTAATATGAGTGATGAACTAAAATTAAGAGGAGAAACAATAGATTCTTCTTATTTAGAAAAAGAACTGGGAGTAAGGGTTGTAAAAATTTCAGCAAGAAATAAAGAAGGTATTAAAGAACTTTATGACGCTGTAAAAGAAACAATAGATAAAAAGATAGTTCCTAAAAAGTTACCCTTATATGAAAAGTTAAAATCTCTAGATGAAGAGCAAGTTGCTAATGCAAGATATGACTATATAACAAAAATTGTTAAGCATGCATATCAGAAAAACGATGAAGTACAAAACAGTGAATCAAAAAGCAGTAAAATAGACAGAGTTTTAACAAGCAAGGCTTTTGGATTGCCTATTTTTGGTTTAGTTATGTATTTATTGTTCCAAATAAGTCTTGGAGAAAATTTATTATTTTTAGGTATTCCAGGATTGGGAATTGTTTTTGCTGGATGGGTTGAAACCCTATGGGGGTCATTAACCACTTTAATAGCTTCTGGACTAGTAAATGCATCCCCATGGGCACAAGGGCTTGTTATTAATGGAGTATTAGGTGGTATTGGAGCAATATTAGGTTTCATGCCATTAGTTTTAGTCCTTTATATGTTGTTAAGTATATTAGAAGACAGTGGATATATGGCAAGGGTAGCTTTTGTGTTAGATAGAGTATTTAGAAGATTTGGTCTTTCTGGAAAATCTTTTATTCCTCTTTTAATGGGCTTTGGTTGTAGTGTTCCAGCTATAATGGCAACAAGAACACTGGATGAAGAAAAAGACAGACATATTACAACTATTATAACAGCATTTATGCCTTGTGGAGCAAAGTTGCCAATAATTGCATTGTTTGTTGCTATATTGTTCTCTCCAGACCAAGCTGCAAATATAACCTTTTTAATTTATTTGATAGCTTTATTTGTAGCTATATTAGTATCACTTATACTAAATAATTTATTATATAAAGGAGCTTCATCGAACTTTTTAATGGAGTTGCCACAATATAGAATGCCAACACCAATATCTGTATTACAACATTCTTATGAAAAAATAAAAGGGTTTGCTAAAAAAGCAGGAACTATTATTTTAGCTTCTACAATTTTAGTTTGGGCTTTAACAAACTTTAATATAAATTCATTTAATGGTGTTAATAAAGCTAATAATGAGAACAATAGTGTAATGAGCGCAATGGATGATTCCTTTATGGCATCTTTCGGTAGAGTTATAAGTCCAATTTTTAATCCACTAGGATTTACAGGATGGAGACCTACTGTAGGTATAGTTACCGGTTGGATTGCAAAAGAAAACGTTGTAACAACATTTGCTCAAGTTTATAGCGATGATATTAATGAAGAATATTTGTTAAACTATTTTGATGCAGAAAATGCTAGTGCTGAAGAATTAGAAGAGTTTGGATTTACAGATGGGATTTATGATGAAGAAGTAGCTAGGGCAATATATGATGACATATTACTCGAAGGTGGTGACCCTGATGCTTTACCTACTGTTAGAAGAGACATTCCTTCAAAGAGTGCTGGGTTTGCTTATATAATGTTTAACTTGCTATGTATGCCTTGTTTTGCTGCAGTAGGTGCTATGTACCAGGAACTAAAGTCAATAGGAAAAACTTTAGGAGGAGTAGGTGTCCAAATGTTAACGGCTTATATTGTAGCCATGATTATCAGACTAATTGGTCTTGCATTTGGATTTTAGGAGATAAAAATGATAAACTGGATAATCGCAATTTTAGCTATAGCAGCTGTTGTATTTGGTATAGTTAGTTTTGTAAGAAAAAGCAAAAAGAAAAAAGACTGCTCAAGTGGTTGTGATGGATGTTCAGGCTGCGGCTTGTAAAACTATCATTCTTTGATTAAACATATAGTACTTCTAGAGTATATCGACAGTAGCGAGAGTTATTGCTGAGACTTTAGAAGTATTTTTTTATTAAATTTCTACAGAATACTTAAGCATCCGACTTTTAAAAGCAACCTTTATTCTGGGATATTTGATTATTTTTTGTGCTTAAATATCCTGATACAATAATGAAAATCCTAAAATTACCTTTATGTAAAATGCAATCATAATAAATACGTATGCTACAAAAAAACTATAACTCATAAAATAGGTCTTTCTCTTTTTATGTTTTTCCACTTACTACCTTTTATCCATAATGGAGTTTTCCCTTGTTAATGTTTTTTGCTAATGTTGATTATGTCTTCTAGTGTGTGTTTGTCAGAAAGGTTATTCTTTCTAATTTGATTACTAAGATTATAAAACATAATTAAGCTTATATGGTTAATAAAAGAGTAAGCTTCACTTCTTTCATTAGTATCTTGACAGGGTGTTTCAACTCTTAGTGGATTCTTTAAATAATCAAAAGATTCTTCTATTTCCCAGCGACCTTTATACTTTAAATAAATGTCTTCAGGATCTTCATCTAAATTGCTTACAAATGTTAGATAATTCTTTTTAGATGTTTTTTTATAGAGAGGTTAAAATTAAGCAGCCTGATTTGAGCGTAAAAAAGCACTCCATATTAAAGAGTGCTTTTTCAATAATAAGATTATAAAGTTTAAATGTCCTTTTCTATTTGATATACAGCTTCAACTAAAGCTTTATCTAAATACAAATCATAAACTGGTCTATCTTCAAAATCCATTCTTGAAAAATATTCATTTCTAACTAAAACTAAGAGAGCATTTCTATTTAACTCAGGACAATTAATTTCATCAGCAAATTTGTTTAGATTATCTTTTGAATATTCTGGGTTTTTATCAACAAACTCTTCCACTTTGTTTGATTCCATAAGTTCTTCAAATATTGGAATTTCATCGTCCTCAAAAACCTCTTCTTCAATTATAATATCAGGCTCTATTCCCACTTCGTGAATATCAATAGAGTTAGGAGTTAAATAATGAGCTATAGTAAATTGAACAAAACCTTTGCCAAATGGGAACGTTTGTTGCATAATGCCTTTTCCAAAAGTTTTAGATCCAATAACCAAAGCTCTATTATTGTCTTTTAAAGCTCCAGTTAAAATCTCTGATGAAGAGGCTGTTCCTCCATTAACCAGTAAAACAAGCCTAAAGTTATCATCAACAATTGTCTTAGAATTAGCTTTTGTAATTTGAGTGCTATTGGGTAAAGTTTCTTTTTGTTGAGTTATTAAAAGACTTGTATCTGTTAAGAATAAATCAGCAATATTTAATGCCGAGTCTACAACTCCCCCTCTGTTATTTCTTAAATCTATTATTAAGCTATCTATATTCTTTTCTAACAAACCTTCAAAATCTTCTATGAATTGTTCAGTAGTAATAGGTGTAAACTGATTTATTTGAATATAACCAATGTGATTATTAATAACATCATTCGTTGTTGTTGGTGTTTCTACAAGTTCTCTAGTTAAGGTTAAATCAAAAGTTTTACTTCCACGAAGAACAGTAACAACAACATCTGTACCAGGCTCACCTCTTAGCTTTAGTGAAGATTCTGTAGCACTAAGTTGATTAACACTTTCTCCATCAATGTGAGTAATAAAATCATTAGCTTTTAAACCAGCTCTATCTGCAGGTCCTCCCGGGAAAGGAGAAGATACCTTAACAAAATAATCAGTATCTAGTCTGTTTTCATTAGCATCTACAACTTGAGGAGTCTTTTTTGTTAAATATGTTCCAATACCCGCATATATTCCAGTAGATTGTTCTTCATATGTAGCGGCATCTTTTTCGGTAACATAAAAAGAATATTCGTCACCTAAAGCATCTAATAAACTGCTTGCCATACCTTCGAGAGCTTTATCATTATCTATTTCATTAATTGAAAGAGCATCTATTACTTGGTAAAGGTAAACTAAATTATTCATGTTAGTTTGAATTACTTCCTTATTACTTGAAGGAGCAATAGTCGTTTGCCTACTATCTTCCCTTTCTCCATTAGCAAATAAAAGAGTGGGAGATAAAATTAAAATAATTGAAAATTTAATAAACTTATTCATATTAAACATAATACATGCAACTTTAGGTGTTGACCACCCCTAAAGACGTAAGTAAACTTTGAAACATGTTAATATTTATAAATTTTCCAAGTTGGATTAGCGCTGAGATCATCCCTGGATTACCAGTTAGATGGTATGGTCTTATGTATGTTTTTGCATTTGCTACAGCATATGCAGTTTTTAGGCTCCAAGCTAGAAATAAAGAAATAGATATATCAGCAGACGATTCTCAAACCTTTTTTATGTACTCCATAATAGGGCTTTTATTAGGAGCAAGATTGTTTTCTGCACTAATATATGAAGGAACAGCTTATTATTGGCTAAAACCATGGTTGATTTTCTGGCCTTTTAGAAACGGACAATTTGTTGGACTGCCCGGAATGAGTTATCATGGTGGATTAGTTGGAGCAGTTGTTGGAGCAGTATTATATTCTATTAAAAACAAGCGTAATTTCTTTGAATTAGCTGATGTTTTATGTATTGGTATTCCTCTCGGATATACATTCGGAAGACTTGGCAATTTTATTAACGGTGAGTTATGGGGAAGAGTTAGTTTTAGTAGAATAGCAGTAATGTTTCCATATGCAGATAAATTCTCTACTAATTATCAGTGGGTAAGAGAAGCAGCTACTAAATTAAACCTTGAATATGTAGTGGGAGATTTTATTAATTTACCAAGACACCCCTCACAACTTTATGAGGCTTTTTTTGAGGGAATTGTTTTATTTTTATTTATGTGGTTTTTTGTTAAACCAAGAAGAAAAAAGAAGTATAATGGATATGGTTTATCTTGGTATTTAATAGGCTATGGAGTAATTAGATTCTTTATTGAATACTTTAGAGAGCCAGATTTACATTTAGGCTTTATTGTCCAACTAAACGATAAAGCTAATAATCCCGCACTATTTCAATCATTGTTGAATTTCAGTATGGGGCAACTATTTTGTATTTTAATGGTTGTATCTGGAATTGTATTAGCAGCAATATTAAAAAATAAACAAAAAAGAGCTTTGGAGGCAAAGAATGACAGTAGAAAATAAACTCGCTCAATTAAGAAAAATAATGAAAGATAATAATATAGATGGATATTATATCAACGGAACAGATCCACATAATAGTGAATATGTTTGCTCAAGATGGAAGACTAGAGCCTTTATTTCCAACTTTACAGGAAGTGCTGGAACAGTTTTAGTTACAGCAGAAAAAGCATTGCTTTGGGTAGATTCAAGATACTTTATACAAGCAGATCAAGAAACAACAGAGTCAGAATTTATTGTTATGAAAATGGAGAAGGAAAATACTCCAACACCTAAAGAATATATTAATAAAAACTTTGCAAAAAAGAGTAGAATTGGTTTTTCTAAAGATACTTTCATGATTGAAGAAAAAAAGGAATTTGAAAAAGAGTGTAAAGAAATAGAAATTGTAGCAACGGAGGATTTTTTAGATCTTATTTGGGAAGATAGAGATAAAATTCCTGAGAGAGAAGTTGTTGAAATGGATGTTTCCTTAACCGGCTTTTCACGTGGACAAAAGCTAAATATGGTTCGTATTTATTTAGCAGAAAAGCAAGCAGACTATGCTTTTATCTCATCTTTAGACGATATTGCATGGACTCTTAACTTAAGAGGATCAGATATAGATTATAATCCTGTCTTTATTTCTTATCTTTTAGTAACAAAAGATAAGGCTTATTTATTTACAAGTGAAGAAAGATTTCCCAAAGATCTTTTATTAAAAGTACAAAAAGATGTTGAAATATATCCTTATGAAAGTGTGGTCTCAAAATTAGAAGAAATTTTAGAAAAAGAGAAAACTATTTTGCTAAATGAAAAAATTGTTAACTCTCTTTTTGATAACTTAATAACAAAACTAAACCTTGTAGTTATAAATGAGTTAGAGATAACAACAAGACTAAAAGCTTGTAAAAATGAAACTGAGTTAGAAGGTATGAGAAGAGCACATCTTTTAGATGGTGTAGCTATGGTAAACTTTTTAGCAAGCCTTGATTTTGATAACGGTGAATATACAGAAATAGGATTAACTAAAACTTTAGAAAAATATCGTTTAAAAAACAAAGAATGTTTAGGCCTTTCATTTAGTACTATTTCTGGGTTTAAAGAAAATGGAGCTTTATGCCATTATAGTGTTACAGAAGAAAGCTCAAAGGATGTAAAACCTAACGGCTTATTAGTACTAGATAGTGGTGGTTGCTATGAAAGTGGAACAACAGACATTACAAGAACGCTCTTGTTTGGAACTGCTAGTGAAGAAGAAATTCGTGATTACACTCTAGTTTTAAAAGGCCATATAGCATTATCCTTACAAAGCTTTCCAAAAGGAACAAAAGGACACCATTTAGATATATTAGCTAGACAGTATTTGTGGAATTATGGATTAACGTACTATCATGGAACAGGACACGGAGTGGGGCATAGATTAAGCGTCCATGAAGGACCTCAAAGAATCTCACCGGTAGTAAATGACTATCCTTTACAAGCGGGAATGATTTTAAGTAATGAGCCAGGTGTTTATAAAGAAGGACGACACGGAATTAGAATTGAGAATTTAATTGCAGTCCAAAATGATGTAGAAACAGAGTTTGGACAGTTCTTAAACTTTGAAATTTTAACATTATGTCCTTATGAAAGAAAGCTTATAGATATATCAATGCTTAGTGAAAATGAAATTGATTATATTAATTCTTATCACTGTTGGGTTTATGAAGAATTAAAAGATCTTGTTGATCAAGAAGCCTTACAATATTTAGAAAGAGTAACAAAGCCTTTAGAGAAATAAGAAAACATTTATCTTATAACTTTATTAAGGTTTGCGTAAGCTTTACTAAATCTAAAATATTGTAGTAATCTAAAATATATATACAAAGTAATAAATAATGAAATTAGGAGAATATAAAATGGTTAAAGCCTTAAATAAAAATGGCAAAATAAAACGTAAAGGTCCTGTAGTTTTAGTAATAATGGATGGTGTTGGTTTTGGAGAATACAAAACAGGAGACGCAGTTGAGGCAGCTCACACTGAAGCACTAGACAGTTTGTATAAAAACTATCCTTGGACAAAGTTAAAGGCTCATGGCACAGCTGTAGGCCTTCCTTCTGATGATGATATGGGTAATAGCGAAGTAGGTCATAACGCTATGGGTTCAGGAAGAGTTTTTGCTCAAGGAGCAAAACTAATTGCAAAATCAATAGACTCTGGAAGAATGTATAAAGAACCTACTTGGAATAAATTAGTAAATAACAATAAAGATAAAAACTCAACCTTACATTTCATTGGCTTGTTATCAGATGGAAATGTACACTCACACGTTAATATTTTAAAATCAATGGTGAGTAAAGCAAAAGAAGACGGAGTTTCTAAAGTTAGAGTTCACGCTTTATTAGATGGTAGAGATGTTGGTGAACTGAGTGCTTTAGATTACTTCGATCCATTTGAGAAGTATTTAGAAGATTTATCCGATGAAACCTTTGATGCTAAAATTGCATCTGGTGGTGGTCGTATGGTAATTACCATGGACAGATATAATGCTAACTGGGACATGGTAAAAAAAGGTTGGGAAACACACGTTTTAGGTGAAGGAAGAATGTTTAATTCCGCACATGAAGCAATTGTTACCCTACGTGAAGAAACAGGCGCAATTGATCAAGATTTACCACCTTTTGTAGTAGGGAAAGATAATAAGCCAATCGGATCTATAGAAGATGGAGATAGTGTAATATTATTTAACTTTAGAGGAGATAGAGCTCTTGAAATAACAAAAGCTTTTGAAGCAGAAGAGTTAACAGAGTTTGATAGAAAACGAGTTCCAAAAGTAGAATATGCAGGAATGATGGAATATGATGGTGATTTAAAAGTACCAGCACAGTATCTAGTATCACCTCCGGCCATCGATAAAACTATGGCAGAATACTTATGTGCTACTGGTTTAAAGCAGTTTTCCATTTCTGAAACACAAAAGTTTGGACACGTTACTTACTTTTTTAACGGAAATAAAACAGGTAAATTTGATGAAAACCTTGAAGAGTATGTAGAGGTTTTGTCTGACATTGTTCCTTTTGAACAAAGACCTTGGATGAAGTGTGCAGAAATCGCAGATAGAGTAATTAAAGAAATTAATGAAGGCGATTGGGACTTAATTAAATTAAACTTCCCTAACGGGGACATGGTTGGACACACCGGTATATTCCAAGCTGTTCTTTGCTCGATGGAAGCAATGGATTTACAAATCGCTAGAATAAAAAAAGCAGTAGAAGCTGCAGGCGGTGTAATGATAATTACTGCAGATCATGGTAATGCTGACGATATGTATGAACATGATAAAAAGGGAGAAGTAAAAAGAAAAGAAGATGGCTCGCCTAAAGCAAAAACATCGCACTCTTTAAACCCAGTTCCTTGTATTATTGTTGATCCAGAATATAAAGGGGAATATGAAGAGAAGCTTAATGAGAATTTAGGAATTAGCTCAATTCCTGCAACTATTATGAATTTCTTAGGATTTGATTCTCCCGAAGAATATGACAGTTCGGTAATTAAATTAAAATAAAATCTATAATTAAATTTTAGTATAAACGAATAAAGAGAAATGTGAATGTTTTGCATTTCTCTTTTTATATTGAATAGGACTTCATGTTTATTATTAAAGAAATAGAGCTAGCTATTAAAACAAGAAGAGCAATAATTACAAGCGGAATTGTTACATTTATTGAGTATCTTAATATGCCTAAAGCGATTGTAAATAATATATAAGAAAAGGTTTTTAATTTATTATGCCTAGTTCTATCTGTTAAGTAAGAAGGAATAAAACTAATAATAGCAATTATAGTGGAAGTTATAAAAAAGATTCTAAAAATAGAGCTAAAAACAAACATATTAAGCGGCTGTGAAGATGTTGGGCTTTTGATCCCTATAAAATATGTTAAAAGTAAAGAAGCACTTAATGTAAAGAAAATAATAACATTGTTTTTTTTATAATTTGTTTCGTTTTGATTAACACCACAAAGAATTAAAAACATTGTTGAAGATATAATTGAAAAAATATGAATCTTTCCTAATATTATAGGTGATATTAAATATAAGTCTATGGTTTCAAAAAAGTACGGTAAAGTTATAACCCCATCAAAACACAGTGTTAATAAAACAAAATGTAAAAGGGGAGAATCATCCCATCTTATAGGTTCATTCATTAAGCATAATTCTATTGCAATATATAAGAAAACAACTAACTGAATTATCATTGATATGCTATTTACAGCTAAAGGAGAAAAGTCTTTGTTAAAGCGAAGAGTGTCTATAAAAGAAAAAACAATTATAGAAACAAACAACAGGGATACTATTATTTGTAATGTTACTAAAATATATTGAAATAACTTTTTCATATAACCCTCTTTTGACTTTATTATATAATAAAAGGGCTTGTTTGCAAATAAAACAAACAGCCCTTTATATCTTTAATATGGGGATTAAAGCATGTTTTTATATGGAACAGGCATTAATAGTGAAACCCCTTTCTCTTTGTGTAAAACCCAAATATTCGCAGCTGCAGAAGTAAAGGAGCCAATAATAATGTCAATCATTGTTCCAAGGCCACATAAGAGAGGAAGTATTCCAATGAGAGACATTTCAGCAGAATATAAGTCAATTGATAATAGTTTTAATGTAAAGTAAGTTATAAAGAAAACTTCAAAACCTAAGAAAAAACTACTAAAGAATGAAACGAAAGTTGAACACAACGCAATAAAAAAGGATGCCATAAGTGTTGGGGGATTACCAGTAGTTGCATATATTAATGATGCTATTGTAAAGGATGCTATAAGTGAGCTCCCTCCTCTAGCAAAAACTGTTGATAAAGAAATAGCCGTTGAAGAAACTCTTTTTTGTACGCCAACATTCATTCTTGATAAAGAAAAACTAATTGGAGTTGCAAAGAAAATGTTACCAGAAAACAAACCTGCTAGAGAAGCAGCAAGAGATCTGTATATAATTTTATATGGGTTTTCTTTAAATCCTGTTAAGAGTGCAAAAATAAAAGGAAGAATTGCAAATATTGCAGCAAAAGAAATTATGATTAAATATAGTGTAAATCTTGGAGTAACAAATATTGTCGCTTCGTCTTGCAGAGTTGCAAAAAATGAAGCAGAAATAATATAAACAAAAGCAAAGCCATATAATGTAAAGCTTTTGCTCAATTTATACATCACTTCACTAAAAGAGTTTACTGTTACATATGCTGGTCTTATTACATCGCTAGATGGCTTTAAAAAATAACCAAATAAAAAAGCAATAGAAATCATTGGAAGAAGAATGTTTTGAGAAGCTGCTATGGAATAAAAAGGATTAATTGGCACAAACGTTTGTTTTAATAAAACCATAGTTGTTTCAACATATTTGATTACAGCGCTAGTGCCTGCGCCAGCACTAGATGATGCCGGAAACGATACTGGCATTAAGTAAAAAAGAAAAACACCAGCAAAAGATAATACTAATGTTGATAATATTGTAAAAACAAAAGTTGCCGCAACCAATCTTCCCCCTACTTTATCTTTTCTTAAGGAAGCTACACCTGAAGTAAAAGTTATCAAAACAATAGGGAATAATATAAATCCTCCAAATTGAATTATCAATGAGGAAAACGATTGAATAAAAGATATATAGGAGCCAAATTGTCCTAAAAGCAAAGTTGTCGCTAAACCCATAAAAGTTGCAACTAAATATGTGATCCAAGTTTTCATATAATTAGATTACAGTATCAAGCAATACAAGTCAATTAAATATGATTCTTAGCAAGAATAAACGCACGTTTTCGCTGTAAAAACCTGCTTTATTTTTATACTCGATAACAAAAATAGCCAAAGAGAAAATCTCTTTGGCTATTGATTAAATGAGGTTTATCTTAAAACAAGCGAATATCTCCACCAAAGTAAACCCCTAGTTTTTCAGTTGGAGTTCCTAGATCGAATTGTGCTCTTCCCCAGATGGTAAAGTTAGGATTTATTAAATAATTAACCTTTGCCTCAACTTCCATAGAAACCAAAGGTGTTGCTTGAGTATCTAGCTTTAAAGTAAGTCTCCCATTTGTCCACCACTGATAACTTTGAGGAAGGTAAGTAACAACACCAGAAACGGTTATATTAGAATAGAATTGTTTTGCTAAATTACCATCAAGGCCTAAAACAACTTCACCTTCAGTGTGAAGATGGAGAGAGTCTTTTATTATAAACTGACTATACTCACCTAATATTTTAAAGGCTCCATCAAAATAGGTTGTAGTTCCATCATAAACAGCCCCAGGAACTAGTCTAACAGCAGAATACCAACCGCTTCTAAGACCGATAAACCGAGAAAGATTAAAGGAATATAGTTGAGAGGTGTTTAAGTAAATTAAAGCAGCTACCTTATTTGTTATACCTAAAGATGATGCTAATGAGTTATAGTATTCTGCATATAGGTTGCTCTTATCATTACTAAATTTATTAATATCTTGGTCGTATTTATACATAAGGTTAGCAACTTCTAATATTTTATCTTCATTTGGGGTTATATCAAAGTGTTTCATTATAGTTTCTATTCTCTTAAGAGTATAAATAGAGAAAGATCGACCAACACCAAATTCTCCAAAAGGTTTAAAGTCCAAAGTTATCCATTTTGTATAAGATGAAGAACTTGTAAAAGGAAATCTACTATAAAAGTCTAGGTTTTCTAAACCAGCTCCCCAGAAAGCAGGAAGATTGTTGATATTAAGAGAATATGACCTAAATGAAGGGGATGTATTTAATTCAAACTCAAAACCCGTATTAGATACTTCAATTTCACTTTCAGCAAAAATATCTAAATCCATATCTTTTGTTTGCTGATACCACCTATAATCTCCTTCTAGATTTAGTGCCACACTAACAGATTTTGGTGTGGAAAACTTCCAGTCAAAAAGAATAACTCCGTCTTCATTTAATCTCCAATTATAATTACTGCCTAACGAAAGGCTTGAATATTGTGTTGGAACTACCAAATCATAAAGATTGTCTGAAGGACTTGCTGCCAATGTAAAAGAAATGCTAATTAATAAAAAAGCAAGCAAAAACTTTTTTTTCATAAATATAACCCTCCCTTTGGTAAAATTTATAAACAAACAAATATATAAA
>CAZHNE010000002.1:37844-59403 GCA_964533775.1 uncultured Spirochaetaceae bacterium
AAAAGGCTATTTGTATTGGTTTTACAAATAGCCTTTATAGTAATTAAATTCTAATTTATAAGTTAGATGCTTTTTAGAAACAGATCTAGTTGATATTCCGCAAGACCTTCTTTTTCTAGTAAATAAGAAACATATTTGTTTAAATCAAAATCCTTTTCTGAAAATACTTTTAATGAAATAGCGCTTAAGATGATTAGTTCTTGAATAGCTTCTTTTTTATACCAGGTAATTCCTTGGTATTCATTACATAGAGTATATTTCTTTATGAAGGACGAATTAAACAGTAATTTAAAGTTCTTTATAGGATCATCTTCTAACACTCTAAAAGCTGATATGATAATAGCTGCTCCTTCAATTATGTGCTTTCTTTCGCTTTCGTTAACTTTAAGGTTTTCAAAATTTTCACTGAAGAAATTTGAAAGAAGCAATTTGTGGCTAAATTTACTAATTTCTTCAATTGTGTGTTTTCCATTAATGAAAGGATAAACAAATAAAGAAGACGCCACTATTATTGGTAGTTCATCTAGAGCATATCCAGCACTTGATAAAACTTTGTGGTCTTTAAAAATATTAGTAAACTTTTCAAAAAACTTTAACATTTTATTAGGATCAACTTCTTTAGGCTCAAAAAACAAATACGCTTTTGTTAAACTACTAATTTCTTTATATGATTCATTAAGAGTTGAATAAAGTTGGGCTATCTCTAAATTTGTTTTCCTATTTAAAGAAGAAGAAGATAATCCTTTAGTTATTTTTTCTAAAGAGCATATTAAAGAGGAGGATCTAAGAGTTTCTAGTGAATTGTAAATTGGCTGCAGTCTCATTTCCGTAATAGCCACATTAATGTCTTTAACACCCTTACCTGCCAACTTTTCGTGTAATTTAGCATATGTACCATCAGTATCTTGAATTTCTCTAATATCTAATAAGACTTTAGTTTCATAACCATTAAGAGCTATTTTAAAACCATTGTCATAAACCCAAAGTGAAGGAGTAAGATACGTTAATCCATCATTAAAGTTTTTATATACTAAGAAACCTCGTCCACTTAAAGTTAGATTTAAATTTTGAGCAATAGTTGAAGAAACACACTCGTTAATCTCTTTATTAAGTTTTGGAGCAGATTGTTTAATATAACCTTCAACACTTTCGTATTGGTTATTATAAAATACAACAGCTTTTTCATCACTTGTTCCATTTGAATAACAGAACGCTGAGTCATGAACATGGCCGTTATTTACTAAATCGTAAATATCAAAATAGTCTGAACCACTAAATAAATATCTTAATTTCAAAAGAGGGAAAATTCTCTTGTAATGATCATTAACTAAATAATCATTTGGTACTTCATCCCAATAAGCCTTACTGTACTCCATACCATATTTTTCTTTAAGACCTTCTATTTGGCCATGACCAAACATAGGAAGCCCGGGCATTGTTGCAAGAAGAGTTGTAGCACCAAAGTATTTATCCCCATCTCCAAATTGAGCAATAGCAGTTTCTTCATCAGGGTTGCTCATGAAGTTAACATACCTTTTCAAAATTTCAGGATCAAATGAAAGAGTAGTTTTTATAGAGTTGATATACTTAGCATTTTCTTGGTTTTTTAACATATTCATGAAAGCGCTGTTGTAAACTCTATGCATACCAAGAGTTCGAACAAAATAACCTTCCATCATCCAGAAAGCTTCAGCTAAGAGTAATGTGTCAGGTAAATCTTCAGCCATTCTATCAACAACTTCTCTCCAAAATTCTTTTGGTATTTTATTATTAAACTCTTCATCGCTCATGCTATAGAGAGTTCGTCCAGCAATGTCTCCACCTTGACCAAGTTTTGGATACCAGAGTCTTTGGATATGCTTTTTAGCAAGAGTCATTGCAGCATCAAATCTAATAATAGAAAAGTGTTCAGCGACGTGTCTAATTTCTTGAAAAACAGCTTCTCTAGTTAATGGGTTCATGAAATCAAGCTGTGCTGTGTCATTCCAAGGCATCGAAGTTCCATCATTGCCATGGAAGATGTAAGACGTTTCGCCAGTTCTTTTGTCATATCTTTGGAATGTTACTGCAGCATCAGTTTGATCGTAGTAATGATCCTCTATTCTTAGTTCAACATTTGGGTTTGTAGATAAGTTTGGACCATTATAAGTATAAGCAGGAAAAGGAGGATAAGATTGTTGAATAAAAAGTTCAGGGCTATCAATTACCCAATCACTATCAATACCGGTATGGTTTGGAACCATATCAGAAGCTAGTCTTATTCCTCTCTCTTCACATCTTTTGTTTAAGCATTCGTAAGCTGCCCAACCTCCCACCAAGTGCGAAATATTATTGTTTTTAAGAGAATAAGCTGAAGCTTCTGCTTCTGGATTTCCACATAGATTTTTAATTGTTTTACTTGCATCACTTCTTTCCCAAAGACCAATTAACCACAGTGCGTTAAACCCTCTTTGTTTTAAAGTGTCTAACTCTTCGTCTGGTATTTGATCTAAGGTTCTTACAGGTCTGTTGTAATATTTAGACAACTGATCTAACCAAACAAGAACGCTTTTAGCTATCATAACAACATTAGGCATCCAGTTCCTATCGTCTGTAAACGCTTCATATTCACTATCAAACATTGAATAATCAGGAACATATGTTTCAGCTTTAGCGCCACCATGATGAAATACGGGTTTGTTTTCTTCTTTTGTAATATCAATAGCTTTAATTAAAGTTTTTCTAAGATCTTCAGAAATTAAATGAGACCACTCTTCTAAAATAAAACTTATTTGATTAGTTAATGAGTCTGGGTGTAACTTAGAAGGAAGAAGTAAGAATGAAAAAAGGTCTTCATCACTACCTTCTACGTTCTCACTATCAGAAACAAATTCACCTAATATGGCAGAAAGAGCTTTTGATGCATCAGGGAACTTAATTTCATCTCTATAAATTAAAGGCCTTATAGCTTTCATCAATGCTGGATTATGAGTCATTACTCTATGAACAAAAAATCCTCTAGCTGTTTCTTCTGTATATTGATCGATAGATAAATATTGAGCAGTTAGCAGAGGAGAGGGGAACTCTTTTGCATAAAAAGATAACACTTCGTTTACTGAATTGTTTTTAGAAACTAAGGGAATCATTCTAGAAAAAATGTTCGAGTGAGAGTTCTCTAAGTGTTGATCAATTAATGTTTGGTAAAGCAAGTGCAATATAGCACAAGCATTTAGCTTTGAAGCACTAATATAATCCTTTGTGATTGTTTGTGTATTAAATTTATAAGATATTTCTTGAGCTTGTTTGTAAAAGGAATCAAACGCAGTATCCGTTTTAAAAAGAATTGAAAAATCCTTTATCTGATTTCTAACTATTTTAGAAATACGTAAGTCTCTTGATGCCATAAATCCTCCTGTCTAAAATCATACTGAAGTATACCATGTTTTGTTTTAAAAGTTAACATAAAGTTGAGTTTTACTTGTAAGGAAAGAAACATTATTTTGACAAAGAGACGGGCAAAGAAGTTGATCAATAAAATATCTTTAGTTTTTGTTAATAGCTTGCTCTAAAAGCTCAGATGCTTTTTCTAAATATATTGATAGAGCAATTTTTTCATCACTATCAAAAGATGATAATACAAAAGAAGAAACATTATTATGGTTAGGTCGCCCTATTCCAAATCTTAACCTATAAAAATTATCACTATTTAAATGTGTTTGTATACTTTTTAGACCGTTGTGACCTTTTAGTCCGCCACCTTGTTGTATTTTTATTTCTCCAAAAGGGAGTTCTAAATCATCATGAACTATTATTATTTCATCACTTTTAATAGAAAAGAAAGAAGCTGCAGCTTGTACAGGCAAGCCACTTTTATTCATAAAGGTTTGTGGTTTTAGAAGCTTCAGCCCTTTTTCATTTGCAAAAAGGCTGTTGAATTTCTTTTGAAACGAAGTTGAAGGATATTTATAATCACAAAGACTAAAGCCAATATTATGTCTTGTGTTTTTATACTGTTTACCTGGATTTCCTAAAAAAACAATCATTTTTATCATGCATACAATATAATGAGAGACATAGTGAATTTCAAGACAGATTGGTGTTTAGGTTTAAAAGTAAAATAAAAAGACTTATATACTGCTAGTAATGAAAAGGAATAAAGAGTTACCTATGTTTTTCAACACCTATTTTAGGGCAATGTTTTTTCTCATTACAAATGCTACATTTGGGGCTAATTGGGGTACATATTTTTTGCCCATATGAAACTAAGAGTTCATTTAAAACAATCCAATATTTTCTTGGCATTACATTATTAAGAGCCTGCTCACTCTCTTCAGGAGTTTTTGTTTTGACCCATCCCATTCTGTTTGCAATTCTATGAACGTGACAATCTACGCAAATAGCTTTTATATCAAAGGCTAAATTTAATGTTAAATTAGCCGTTTTTATTCCAACTCCAGGTAAATCTAACAAGTCTTTTTTGTTATTAGGAACTTTACCATTATACTTTTTGACTAATATTTTACTTATTTGTATTAAAGATTCAGTTTTTCTTTTATAGAAAGCACAAGGATATATAGCGCTCTCTACTTTGTTTGTTTCAATCTTTAATAACATTTCTGGACTAGTAGCAAGTTCAAACAATCTGTTACTTGCTTCAAGAGTTACTTTATCTTTTGTTCTTAATGAAATAATTGTTGCTGCTAAAATACAGAAAGGGTTGTTGTTTGTCTTTAGTGCAACTGTGGATACAGAAGGAAGTGGTGAGCTTTCTCTTTCCAAAGTCTTTTTCATACTAAAAAATAACTTATCCCAATATTGTTCTTTCATACTGCTTTTTTACCATATACCCCCTACTTAAACAAGTAAACGCTCATATCATTACTTGATTTTTTTAAATATAGAGCTTAAAGTTTTTTCATGATTATAATATTAAAAAAACAAATTAAAACAACCCAAAAGAAAGCTATTACAACATTCCTTAGAGAGAAAGGATTTAAAGTAAAAGAAATTGTTGGAAAAGAAGAAACAGTTCTTGGTGCGGTTGGAAGTGCATCTATTGATCCTCGTATTGTAGAACAAATGGAAGGTGTTTTTTCTGTTGTTCCAATTTCTAAACCATATAAACTCGCTTCAAGAGAATTAAAAAAACAAGATACAGTAGTAAAAGTTGGAAATGTTAAAATAGGCGGTTCAAGAATTGCCGTTATTGCAGGTCCCTGTGCTGTTGAATCAGAAGAACAAATAATGACAATTGCTGCGCAAGTAAGAGAAGCTGGTGCTGTAATCTTAAGAGGTGGAGCATTTAAGCCACGTACATCTCCTTATTCTTTCCAAGGATTAGGGGAGGAAGGGCTAAAATACTTAAGAAAAGCTGGCGATACGTACGGTATGCCAGTTACAACAGAAGTAGTCTCTCCTTCCGATGTTGAAATGATGAGTAAATATATTGATATGTTCCAAATTGGTGCTAGAAATATGCAGAACTTTGAATTATTAAAAAAAGTAGGTAAAACTAAAATGCCAGTTTTACTAAAAAGAGGCTTATCAGCAACAATAGAAGAATGGTTGATGGCTGCAGAATATTTAATGGCAAATGGAACAGATCAAATTGTCCTTTGTGAAAGAGGAATTAGAACTTATGAAACAGCAACAAGAAACACTTTAGATTGTAGTGCTATTCCTATTATACAAAAGTTAACACACTTACCTGTAATAGGGGACCCTAGCCATGCAACAGGACTTAGAAGTTTAGTTTCCCCCATGTCTTTAGCCCTAGTAGCTAGTGGTGCAAACGGGCTGATGGTTGAAGTTCATAATGATCCAAGTAAAGCATTAAGTGATGGACCGCAGTCTCTATACCCGTCCCAGTTTGAAAAATTAATGCGGGATGTTCAATCTCTTTCAACTGTTGTAGGAAAATCTTTAGAACGAATTCCTAGAATTATTCCGTCTAGTTTAACAAATATTGAAAATGCTATTTCCTCTTCAGATAAAATTGCTTTCCAAGGAGAAAGAGGAGCTTTCAGCGAATTAGCTGTTAGAAGAACTTTTGATGATAAAGATATATTACCATGTGAAACTTTTAAAGAAGTTTTTGAAGCTGTAATGAAAGGGGAAGCATTATATGGAATGATTCCAGTAGAAAACACCTTAGGTGGAACAATTAATGATAATATAGATAACTTAATTAATTATCCGGATATTGTAGTAATTGGAGAACAACATATTAGAATAATTCATAATCTAATTAGTCTTCCAAACGCAACAAAAGAAGATATAACTAAAGTTTATTCTCATCCTCAAGGATTAGCTCAATGTGCTGAGTATCTTAATAATGAATTACCTAATGCTGAAGCAATACCTTTTTTTGACACAGCTGGTGCTGTAAAGTTTATTAAAGAGAAAAATGATAAGAGCTTAGCTGCAATAGCAGGAGAGCCTGCTGCTGCATACCATAAAATGAATATATTGGATGCTGGTATAGAGTCTCATCCAAGTAATTATACTAGATTTTATTTGATATCTAGAGTAGAAAATTCAGAGAACTTTTTAAGTGCAATTAAAGCAAATAAAGCAGCTATGATTTTTAATGTTTCACATACACCCGGATCATTGTTTAAAGCTCTAAAAGTACTTAGTGACCATGGGTTTAACTTGAGAAAGCTTGAATCAAGACCAATATTAGGAAAACCTTGGGAATATTCTTTCCTTGTAGAAACTGATATTTTAGATCAAGAAGAAGCTTTTGAAGAAGTAGTAAAACAACTAAGTGAAAAATGCTCTTTATTTAGAGTTTTAGGCAAGTTTAACTCTTCAAATTAATCAAAATAATAATTTGATAAACTGTTGTACTTTTGTGCAGCAGTTTTTTTATGTATTTACAAGCAGACAATTAGTAAATTAAATATAAAGAGTATGAACAAAAATCATGTTTTATTTTTTATTTTCATTTTACTTTCTTTTACTAGTTGTAATCAGTTTCTCAACTATAAAGAGGTTGAAGTGATTATTGAGGAAGAGCATCCTTTTGCAAAAGGGAGTGGGCAAAAAGTTTGGTACACTTTAAGTTATACTACTGGCGATGGAGAGATACTTTATAAACATATAAATAGAAATCAAAAAACAATAAAAATACAAGTAAGGCGAAATGCTACAATTTATATTTGTGCATGGGCTCTAAATGACTTTTCTCCAATCGGAGGAGTGGTTAACCCTGGGGATGATAAGAGGGTTTATTTGAATTATAAAAATGGATACTTAGTAAATTTTTTACAAGATTTATATTTGCAAAACCCTAGAGCTGTTAGTTCTTTAAATTACACTAAACTTTTTTCACTATTAAACCAAAAAGCAATTGTTTTTTCCTTTGATAAATTAACTTTAGCTAGAGATCTTTTAAATGGTGACTTAAGTCTAAAATCTATATATAAACTAGATAATGTTTCGGTTGATTTAAATCAAGCTGTAGAGGGATATTGGATAAGTGAAAACCCTAATGAGGGAGCTTTTGTTATTTCTGACAGCAGTTATAAAAGAGTTTCTTTAAGTTTAAGTGAAGGAGAACATTATTATGTTAATATTGAAAAGGGGTTTGTAATGCTAATTGTTGTTGAGCCACGAACAAAAAAGTATTATATAAGAATTGAGAAAATTAATCCTGAGTTTATGTAAAAAAAGGCTGTACCAAAAGATACAGCCATGTGAGTAATTTTTTAAGTTATTTTACAACAATGTTTACTAATTTGTTTGGAACAGCAATTTTCTTAATTATTGTTTTTCCATCAACCCATTGTTTTATCTTTTCGTCATCTAAAGCGATACAAAGCATTTCATCTTTGCTAATATCTTTATTAACAGCAACCTTAGATCTAAGTTTGCCATTAACTTGAATAACTAGGTCATATTGATCATCTACTGTTAAAGCTTCATCATATTCTGGCCAAGGTGCATTTGCAATTGGAGCTTTATTTCCAGCTCTTTCCCACAATTCTTCAGCTAAGTGTGGAGCATAAGGGCTAAGTAGTAATAATAAATTCTCCCAAATTTCTCTTGGTAAAGTTTTAGCTTTATAAATATCATTTACTAAAACCATCATTTGACTTATAGCAGTGTTAAAGTTTAGTGTATCAGTATCTTCAGTTACTTTTTTGATAGTTTTATGAAGAGATTTCAACAATTCTATAGAAGGCTTTTCTTCAGAAATTTCTCTTTCTTCTGAAAGTCTCCAAATTCTATCTAAAAACCTATAAACGCCACTAAGTCCTGAAGTTGACCAAGGTTTAGATATTTGTAGAGGCCCCATAAACATTTCATAAATTCTCATGGAGTCAGCACCAAATTCTTCAATAATATCATCAGGATTAATTACGTTTTTTAAGCTCTTTGACATTTTAGCAACAACTTTTTCAAGTTCGTTGTTTGTGTCTTTTTCAAAATATAAGCCGTTTTTTTCCTCAACCATATCAGTTGGAACAAGGGATTTATCTTTTCTTTGGTAAGAAAAGCTTGTAATCATTCCTTGGTTAACAAGGCGTGTAAAAGGCTCTTCTGTTTTAACAAGATCTAAATCAAACAATACTTTATGCCAGAATCTTGCATATAGTAAGTGAAGAACAGCGTGTTCAGCACCACCTACATATAAATCTACAGGCATCCAGTAATCTTCTTTTTCAGGATCAACAAATCTTTCACTATTGTGAGGATCTAAATATCTAAGATAATACCAACAAGATCCTGCCCATTGAGGCATAGTGTTTGTTTCTCTTTTACCTTTTTCTCCACAAACCGGACAGGTTGTATTAACCCAGTCTTCTATTAAGGCAAGAGGGCTTTCTCCTGTTCCACTTGGCTCATAACTAGTAACAGATGGCAACTCTAAAGGTAGATCTTCTTCTTTAACATGTACAATGCCACATTTTGGACAGTGTACTAGAGGAATGGGTTCTCCCCAATATCTTTGTCTAGAAAACACCCAGTCTCTAAGCTTGTAGTTTGTTGAAGCATATCCAAGCTCTCTTTCTTCAAGCCATTTAAGCATTGTGATAATAGAGTCCTCTTTATTTAATCCATCCAAAAAATCAGAATTTACATGAATTCCGTCTTCAACCCAAGCTTCTTTTTGGACATCGACTTCGCTTTTTAAAACCTCAACAATTGGAAGATTGAATTGTTTAGCAAACTCCCAGTCTCTTGTATCGTGAGCAGGAACAGCCATAATAGCTCCAGTTCCATAACTAATTAGTACATAATCAGCAATCCAAATAGGAATTTTTTTATTATTAACAGGATTTATTGCATAACTGCCTGAGAAAACACCAGTTTTATCTTTTGATAAGTCAGTTCTTTCTAAATCACTCTTCTTTGCAGTGTCGTCTAAATATTTTTCAACAATGTTTTTTTGTTCAGGGGTAGTAACCTTTTCTACAAGAGGATGCTCTGGTGAAATAACCATGTATGTAGCACCAAATAAAGTATCACAACGTGTGGTGAAAACTTCTAGTTTATCTTCATAGTTTTCAAGTTTAAAGAATACAGAAGCACCTTCACTTTTTCCAATCCAGTTTCTTTGCATTGCTTTAATAGAATCTGGCCAATCTAAAGAATCTAAGTCTTCTAAAAGACGGTCAGCATATTCAGTTATTTTTAAAACCCATTGTCGGATGTTTTTTCTTACTGTTTGAGTACTACATCTCTCACATCTTCCATCTTTAACTTCTTCGTTTGCAAGGCCTGTTTTACAATTAGGGCACCAGTTAATAGGGGTTTGGGATTCGTAAGCTAATCCTTTTTTAAATAGTTGAATGAATATCCACTGTGTCCATTTATAATATTCTTCACTGTGGGTTGCAACTTCCCTATTCCAGTCATAACAAAAGCCCAAGCTTTTTATTTGCTTTCTAAAGTTATCTATGTTTTTTTCTGTAGTAGCTTTTGGGTGTGTGCCAGTTTTTATTGCATAGTTTTCAGCAGGCAGTCCAAATGAATCAAATCCCATAGGATGTAAAACATTGTAGCCATTCATTCTTAAGAAACGGCAATAAATATCGGTGGCTGTGTAGCCTTCTGGATGTCCTACATGAAGTCCTGATCCTGAAGGATACGGAAACATGTCCAAAACGTATTTGCGTTTTTCTTTAGGTATAGACGCATCTTCACTTACTGCAAAGGTTTGGTTTTCTTCCCAATACGTTTGCCATTTTTTTTCGATTTTATTAAAAGGGTAATTACTCATGCGTCCAATAATACATTTGCATATAGGTTACGTCAATAATGCTAGGATTTTTGAACGCAAATTTAGTTAAAAGATAGGTGTTTAACGCCTTTATTAAAAAGTTTCTCTAACTCTGTTGAATTTAATCACATCAATTCTTCTTTTATCCATTTTTAATATAGTATAAATCCCATATTCATCACTGATAGTATCTTTTTCATCTGGAATATCTCCGGTTAAACCCATTAAATAAGCTGCTATTGTCCCGACTTTTTCAGCCTTTTTATAATCTATATCCATTTCATCACAGAAATAATTGAAAGGAGTGTCTCCTTGGACAATAAATAAATCTTTAACCCCTGTGACTTTTTTGATGCTTTCACTAGGACCCTTTTCATGCTCGTCATATATTTCCCCAAGTAATTGCTCAGCAACATCTTCCATTGAAATTACTCCTGAAAAGCCACCGTATTCGTCAATAACTATTGCTAATTGTAGGCTTCTTTTTTTAAATAGGAATAAAACATAGTCAACGTGTTTGTTTTCTAGAACAAAAATAGGATCTCTTTTAACAGCACTTAAAGGCAAGTCCATTTGATTATTTATTTGGGCTTTTAGTATATCTCTAACAAGAATAATACCAACAATATTTTCTTTTGATTTTTTATAGATAGGAATTCTTGAATAACCTGAATTTACAATATCAGTAAAAGCTTCTCTTATTGTTAAATCAGCAGAAACTGTAAAAACATCTTTTCTGTGGGTCATAATTGTTTTTATAGGGTTATTTGAAAAGTGTAATACTTTAATCATAAGATCAGATTCATATTCCTCTACAACACCATAATCTTCAGCAGCATCAACAACGTGCATTAATCCTTCTAAAGTTAATTCTTTACCTTTTCCTTTGTTAAATAAGTTATCAATAGTATTGCCAAAGCCTTTTATAAAAATAACAAGAGGATAGAGAAGTTTTGATAAGAAAAAGATTGGGTAACTCATATTTTCTGCTATTTTTTTAGAATTACTAATAGCTAACTGCTTTGGTGTAACCTCTCCAAAAATAAGTATTACTAGCGTTAAAATACCTGTTCCATAAGCAACAAGACCATGGCCTAAATATTTTATACAAAAAGTTGTTACTAGAGAAGAAACGCTAATGTTTACAACATTATTACCAATTAATATCGTTGTAAGCAAGATATCGTTTTGATGAGTTAATTTAGCTGCTAATCGGGCTCTTTTTTTTCTACTTTTTTCTAATTCTTTTACTTGTATTAAAGAAAGAGAAGTAAAGGCTGTTTCTGTAGATGAGAAAATGCCACTAAAAATAATAAGAACTATTATGATAATAAGTTCAGTAATCATAAAGTTCTATCCTTTAAAGATAAATAATACGGGTTTCCATCGTCATCAATTGATTCACTCATAATTGAAATATAAAATAAAAAAGGGTGGCAGGCAAGCAAAATACATGATAATGATAATTATTTAACCTAAATTGTTGTATAAAGAAAAACTAATCCTAAAGATAATGAAATTAGTGCTATTGAATAAGTTGCCATAACGGCAACATCGCTCAACTTTTCATCTTCAGAGCAAACATTTATAGCAATAAAAGAATCGCTTATTGCAAAGAAAATAGTGCCTAATATAAAGAAGGGGTTTAGCGTCATTGAACTAATAGCGATAGAAGCGATTAAAAGCAATGAATATATTTGCATTGGAACTTTTAAAGCCCCACCCTTTTTAGTCATTTTTAAAATTAAATACTCAGGATATATTAACAATACTAAAAAAGCTAATATTATTATTTTAGATTGGATAAACATAGAAAACAAGAATATGAAAACAATATGTCCTAATAAGAAACTAATTAAGCCTGAAACAAAGTATGTAGGTTTATCAACTAATAAAAAAATGTCTCCAAACAAATAAAAGGTGTAAATAATTGTAACAAGTAAAAGTATTTTACTATTAAAGGAGGTGTTTAACAAAACATTAAGAAAAGCTAAGGGCGCAAGAGTAACTTTTGTTATAATTATAAAGAGTCTAGCCTGTTTTGCATTAGAGAACAGATTTAAAATACTCAATATTATAAAAAGGACTATTGCTATTATATTCATACATTTCTATATTATTGCACGGGTGACGAAAAAGCAAATTTTTAATAGAATTTCTTGTTTTGAGGATTGTGTGCGCAGTTAAATGGGGATATGTTGAATATTGTGGTAAAATAAAAAAAGGGTAGTTGTTTGAAAAAAAACTAAAACATTGTATAATAGAAACGATATGGCAAAAAATAAAAAAATAGAATATGACGAAGCTCAAATTCAATCTTTATCAGCTCTAGAACACATTAGATTGAGAAGTGGAATGTATATTGGACGTTTAGGAAACGGAAGTAACCAAAACGATGGGATATATATTCTATTTAAAGAAGTTGTTGATAATAGTATAGATGAATTCAACGAAAAAAGTGGAAACAAAATAGAAATTTCTTTAAAAGACAATTTAGTTACTGTTCGAGATTATGGAAGGGGAATACCTCTTGGTAAGGTTGTAGAGTGTGTTTCTAAAATTAACACAGGTGCTAAATATACAAATGATGTTTTCCATCGTTCTGTTGGGTTAAATGGAGTTGGAACAAAAGCTGTAAATGCTTTATCTTCTCATTTCCATGTAACTAGTTATAGAGAAGGAAAATATGTTAGTGCAACCTTTTCTAAAGGTAAAATTCTAGAAGAGAAAAAAGGAACGGATAAAAGTCAATTAAATGGAACTTATATTGAATTTATTCCAGATATTGAAATTTTTAAAAAGTATAAATTCGATGAAGACTTTATAGAATCCCGATTATGGAATTACGCATATTTAAATCTAGGATTAACATTAAAATATAACGGCAAAAACTTCAAAAGTAATCGAGGCTTATTAGATTTATTAGACAAAGAACTAGATGGGGATGAATTATATTCTGTAATACATCATAAAGGTGAATATATTGAGATTGCCCTAACCCATATAGCAAATACTTATGGTGAAAATTATTTTTCTTACGTTAATGGACAGCACACGATGAATGGGGGAACTCATTTATCAGCATTTAAGGAAGGATTCTTAAAAGCAGTTAATGATCATTTTAAAAAAAACTGGTCGGCTCAAGATGTTAGAGAAGGAATTCTTGGTGCAATATCTGTAAAAATAGAAAATCCAATTTTTGAAAGCCAAACGAAAAACAAGTTAGGAAATACTGAAATAAGAGGTTGGATTGTTCAAGAAGTTAAAGATGGTGTCATAGACTTTTTGTTGAAAAACCCAGATGAAGCAGCAAAAGTATCTAATAAAATTATTCATAACGAAAAGTTAAGAAAAGAATTAAGTGAAGTAAGAAAAAGCTCAAGAAGCTCAGCTAGAAGAGTAGCCCTTAACATACCGAAACTTAAAGACTGTCGTTATCACTTAAATCAAAGTAAAACACATGTTGAAGAATGTGAAAATTCTATGATATTTTTAACAGAAGGGGATTCAGCATCTGGTTCTATAACAAAAACACGAGATGTTAAAACACAAGCAGTGTTTTCTCTTAGAGGAAAAATATTAAATGTTTTTAACAAAAGTAAAAGTGAGATATATAAAAATGCAGAGCTATATAATATTATGAAGGCTCTTGGAATTGAAGATAGCATAGAAAATTTACGATATGGAAAAGTTATAATTGCAACAGATGCAGACACAGACGGCTTTCATATAAGAAATTTGTTAATGACATATTTTTTAACATATTTTGAAGAACTTGTTGTTGCTGGGCGTGTTTACATATTAGAAACTCCCCTATTTAGAGTTCGTAATAAAAAACAAACAGTTTATTGCTATTCAGAAGAAGAGAAAGATTATGCTCTTTCCCAAATAAGAGGAGCTGAAATAACACGCTTTAAGGGTTTGGGTGAAATAGATCCTAAAGAGTTTGGAATGTTTATTGGTGAAGATATGAGACTGGAGCCTGTAAAAATTAATTCTCTTTCTGAAGTTCAAAAACTATTAAGATTTTATCAAGGGGATAACACTCCTGAAAGAAGAGAGTTTATAATGGAGAATTTAATCTAAATGGCACAAGTTGAAAAAATATTTAAGAAAAACTTTCTAGAATATGCATCATATGTAATTAAAGACAGAGCTATTGCTGATTTAGAAGACGGTTTTAAACCGGTACAAAGAAGAATTATCCATACTCTTTTTGAAATGGACGATGGTAAGTTTCATAAAGTTGCTAACGTTGTAGGGTGGTCTATGAGATACCACCCTCATGGAGACGCATCAATATATGAAGCTTTGGTAAACCTTGCTAATTTTGATTTATTAATTGAAAGACAAGGTAACTTTGGTAATAGTTTAACTGGAGACAGAGCAGCGGCATCAAGATATATCGAATGTAGAATATTACCTTTTGCAAAGAAGGTTCTTTACAATCCCGAATTAACAACTTTTATTGATTCTTATGACGGCAGGAATAAAGAGCCTGTATCGTTTTTATCAAAATTGCCACTTGTTGTTATTCAAGGAGTAACCGGCATTGCAGTTGGTATGGCCACAAACATTTTTTCACATAACTTAAATGAAGTTATTGAATCAATGAAGAAAGAGCTAAGAGGTGAAAAGTTTGTTCTTTATCCTGACTTCTCTTGTGGTGGATATGTAGATGTTGAAGATTATAATGATGGGGTTGGTTCAATTCTTGTGAGAGCTAAATTGGACATTTCTGATCCCAAGAAAATTGTAATTAAAGAACTTCCATTTGGAATTACAAGTGAGAGATTAATTGCAACAATTGATGATGCTGCAAAGAAAGGCAAGCTAAAGGTTTCCTCAATTGATGATTATACTTCTGATGTAGTTAATATTGAAGTTAACCTCTCTAGAGGAGCTTACTCAGAGGATGTAGTTAAACTGTTGTATGCTTATACAGATTGTGAGAGAAAAATCTCTTGTAACTCTCTTGTTATAAGAGACAATATTCCTACAATTATGGGTGTAACAGAAATTGTAAAATATCACGCTCACCATCTTCTAGATGTTCTTAAAGCTGAATTAGAATTAGAAAAATCAAAATTACAAGATAAGCTGCACCTAAGAACATTAGAGAGAATTTTTGTTGAAGAAAGAATCTATAAAAAAATTGAAAACAAGAAATCTTCTCAAGCAATAGTTAAAGCAGTTATTAAAGGATTTGAGCCTTTTAAAGAAGAGTTGTATAGAGAACTTGACGAAGAAGATGTAGATAGGCTATTAAAAATCCCTATTAGAAGAATTAGTTTATTCGATATTGAGAAGAATAAAAATGAAATCGAAACATTAAGTGCTGGAATAAAAGAAGTAAATAAAAAACTAAAAGATTTAATTTCTTATGCAATTAGCTTTCTTGATGAATTAAAAACAATGGTAAGTAAAGACAAGCTAAAAAGAAAAACAGTAATATCTAGTTTTGAGTTTGTGAAAGAAAAAGAAGTTGCACAACGAGATAAAGATTTAAGATATGATTCACAATCAGGTTATCTTGGTTACACAATTAAAACAGGGAAAAGCGTTTTAAAAATTAGTTTGTTTGACAGAATTTTAATAATAATGAAAGATGGAACTTATAGGTTTTTATCTAACCCAGAAAGGGAATATATTGGAAAAGGTCTGCTTTATATTAATTATGGAGATAAAGAGGTTCTCGATGAAGTAACTTTCTCTCTTATATATCAGCAGAAAGTATATAAATACTTATTTATTAAGAGGTTCCAAATTAAATCTGGTCAGTTAAACAAAGTTTACCCTTTATTACCAAATGAGAAAGATTTTAAATTAACAAAACTTACTCAATTGGAAAATGCGGAAATTATGGTAATATATAAACCAAAACCAGGTATTAGAATAAAAGAAGAAAGCTTTTATTTAAGTGATTTCTTAATAAAAGGCAGTAAGGCTAAAGGTGTTAGATTGACTGTAAAAGAAGTAAGGTCATTAAAAATGAGAGCCGTAAAAGAAGTAAAAGAAGAAGATAAAACTCTCTTTGATTAAAGGAAACAATGGAAACTATAAAAAACAGAATATTGTATGAAGACAATCACCTAATTGTGATTAATAAATTGCCAAAAGAATTAGTTCAAAGTGATATTACTGGAGATGAAACATTAGCGGATAAAGTTAAAAAGTATCTCAAAGTAACATATAATAAAAAAGGTAATGTATTTTTAGGAATTCCTCACCGCTTAGATAGACCAACGAGTGGAATTGTTATTTTTACAAAAACAGATAAAGCATTAAGCAGAATAAGCAATGCTTTTAGAGAAAACAAAATTGAGAAAAAATATTGGGCTATTGTAGACAACGCTCCATTAAAAGCAGAAGGAACTTTAGTTCACTATTTGACACGAGATTCAAAAAAGAACAAAAGCTTTGCTTCTTTAGTTGAAAAGAAAAGATCAAAAGAAGGAAGATTGTCTTATAAGTTAATAGGGGCATCAAAAAGCTTTTATTTGCTTAGCATAGACTTACATACAGGAAGGCATCATCAAATTAGAGCACAACTTGCTACAATGAATGTTCACATTAAAGGCGACTTGAAATATGGTTTTCCAAGATCTAATAAAGACGGAGGAATTAGCCTTCATGCGAGAGAGGTTTCTTTTATTCATCCAGTTAAGGATGAACCTATTAATATTGTGGCAGATCCACCTAAAGATGTTGTTTGGGATTTTTTCCTAAATGCACAAAGTACTTAAGAGGGTAAATAAATAACCCCTTTACTCTTTAAGCCATTTATTTTAACGATAAATGGTTTTTTTGATTTATAGTGAGTAAAATACTCCATTTTAGACACAACAGGAAGTTTCTCTATGGTTTTATGGTCTAGTTTTCCATCTTTAAAAGATGGATTAACTGCCATGTACTGTGTTCCAAGCAGGGTTAGGTTTTGAAAAAAGTGTGTTCCCTGACTTGGTTCAACAAAAAAGGACTCTAGGCCAGTTTCAACAATTATTTTAGCATTAGATATTTGCGACCAATTTATTGGAATGCCTAGCCATGGGTCACTTGAACCAAGGCGACCGGCAACAATTAGTATGTATTGTTTATCAGTGTCTTCAAACTTTGCATTTAACTTCTCTATTTCACTTGGCATTTTTATCATATTTTCTTCACTAAATTTATCAAAGTTAATCATAACTAAATCAGTAATATTATCAACAAGGCCATTGCCCATAATTGAAGAAGATAATAATAGAGCGTTATTCTCTTCTTTCTTTGAAATATAAATGTCATCTTCTTCGTAGCCTTCAGCAATTGGTCTTATTTGTAAAAGGCTGAACTCTGGTTTTTTAGGAGCTTCTCTGTTGAGGTTAATAGCAAACTCAATTTCAACAGGAGTGCTCATAGCTTGTTTGCCTAGTTTTAAAATATCATCAACAATAGCGGCTAAGGGGAACATATCATATTTTAAAACACCGTTAAAAGTAATGATTTTATCTCCTTCAGCTTTAGCACTTTCATTTAAAGTACCTGTCTTTGGATCAAAAGTACTAGCGCAACCTCTTAAGCTTTGTGGATGTTTTACAGCTTCACTTAGGTTCAGCTGCTTTAAATTATTTAAGTTTTTAAATGGATTAAAAGGGGTTTCTAAATCTAGTGCATAAAAAAGTGTTTGACAACTATACTGGTTGCTGCCTAAAAAATGGACAGGGCGCTTAGGGTTCTTAGGAGAAAACCTAAAAATACTAGCATTATCAACAACGCTCTTTCCAAACCCAAAACATATGTTGGCAATACCATCGTTAATGTTTTCGCCCGCTACGGGGTAATAGTTTAGAGATCTAGCGACACCGCTTACGTTTGGATACCAGTATCTGCCGTGTTTAGATCCAATAACTTGCTGTATAATAACAGCCATTTTCTCTTCTTCAATAATATGATCAGTTGCTTTTAAATACATTTTAGCATTTTTAAAGAAAGTAGATGCCCAAACAGTTTTTACTGCCATTTCAAGCTCATTTAATCTTTTTTCATCATTACCCACATTGTTTATCATGCAAGTTTCGTATACTCCAGCAAAGGGTTGGAAATGAGAGTCTTCTAAAAGAGAAGAAGATCTGACGGAAATCGGTTGTCTAATAACATCAATAATTTCTCTTAAATCATCTTTTAAATTATTGGGTAAAGGAGTATCTAGAAATGCTTTTAACATTTCTTTATCATCAAGGTCTTGTACAATAATAGATCTAAGATCATTATCGTCAATAAAAGTTGAAAAGCTGTGAGTTGAGATAACAACTGTTCGTGGAATCGATAGGTAAATATCAGGGTATTTCTCAAGAATGTTGCTAGCTCTTAATTCCATGTCAATAAAAGCTAAGCCTCTACCCTTTCCTCCCAAAGACCCATCTCCGATTCTACTGAAGAAGAGAGTTTCGTCATAAATGTCTTTAGAGAACTGAGCTAAAACACCTTTGGTTCTTTCAGCCCTGTATTCTTTAATTGTCTTTACTAAATCTACTCTAGTTTGTTCTTCGTTCCCTTTTTGAGTTTTTATAGGCTTTATTTTTGCTGCAAGTGTGTATAAACTTTGAGCTCTTAACCATCTAGAAAAATCATCTCTACTAGAGTGATAAACAAAACAATTTAAAGGAATAGTTACTAGAGCTCTTTGTAGTTGTCTTACAGTTTCTGCTTTAGCAATAATTTCTTGTGTTTCTGGGTCTTTAAATAAGAAAGGACCAAAACCATAGTTAGCAGTAACGTAGTCTTCTAATTCTGATAATAAATTATTCGCTTTTTTCCATAAAAAGCTAACTCCAGCTTCTTTTGCAACTTGTTCATTTTCTTTATTGATACTTTGTATTATAAAAGGAAGTCGAGGATTTTCATCGCTTATAGTTTTCCAAAGTTTTAATCCTGCATACTTATCATCCTTTTTATCTTTTTCATAAGACATATCAGAGATAATGCCTAAAACATTGTTTTGATACTTCTTGTAAAGAGAGATTGCTTCTTCATAGGTTTTGGCCAAAAGAATTTTAGGTCGTCCTCTCATTCTCAATATTTTTCCCCATGAATTTAAGCCTTCTAAAATAGCAGATCGGTTTTGTGTAATTAAGCTCTTATATAAAAGGGGTAAAAATGATGAATAATATCTAACTGAATTTTCAACCAATATTATTACTTGAATGTCAGCTTGTTTTGTATCATGATCAACATTCATTCTGTCTTCCACTAATTTAATCATAGCAAGAAAGATCATCGGATCGCCTTGATAGTAGAAGAAGTTGTCTATTGAAGGAACGTTTTTCCTTTTTATTTGCTTATTTCTTTTGTGAATAGGAGATGGTGATAAAACAACTACAGGCATCTCTGGATAAATCTCTTTAATATCTTTGGCAAACTCCTCAACATGCTCATTGCCTAAATCAAGCATTGAAATAACAAGCTCAAATGACCTTTCTGGAGAATTTAATAGAGCTAAAGCTTCTTGAGGGGTATTTACGTGTGTTATTTTAGGAGGATTGGATAATCCTAGTTGTGTGTACTCAGTGTAAAGAGCTTCTTCAACTCTTCCGTCTTCTTCTAATAAAAAGCGATCATAATTACTACAAATTAGTAAAACATTATATATGTGTTTTAGCATTAGGTTGCTAAAAGGTAGCCAGGTTGGATCTAAATTATACATTTTTTAATAATACCATATTGAAATAAGATAAACAATTAATATAGGGAGTTATCTTTTTGCTAAAGTAAAAAAATGTTTGATAAATTTAACTTTATAGCAAAAATGTGTGATTTAATTAGAGAATAATTAAGAAAAAAGTTTTTTATTGCCGTAAAAGGCAACTTGACCATTTCTTTGAGAAAGAGTACTCTATCAACAAGATAAAAGGCTTTATCAAAAAGGAGAAAGAATAAATGTATAATTTAGACACTTTTATGGCCCAGTTAGAACAAAAGAATATTGGACAAAAAGAATTTTTGCAAGCGACTCGAGAAGTTTTAGAGAGTATTTTACCAGTAATTAACGATAATCCAGTTTATATTAAAAATAAAATATTAGAAAGAATAACCATGCCGGAGAGAATTGTTGAGTTTAAAGTTGAATGGGAAGACGATAATGGTGACATCCAAGTAAATAAAGGGTGGAGAGTTCAATTTAACAGTGTACTTGGCCCATATAAAGGTGGTTTAAGATTCCACTCATCGGTTACAGAAGATACACTAAAGTTTTTAGCCTTTGAACAAATTTTTAAAAATAGTTTAACAACACTTCCAATGGGTGGAGGAAAAGGTGGCTCTGACTTTAACCCTAAGGGAAAGAGTGATAACGAGATTCTACGTTTCTGTAGAAGCTTTATGACAGAGTTGCATAACTATATAGGACCAACAGTTGATGTGCCAGCTGGGGATATTGGTGTAGGTGCTAGAGAAATAGGCTATTTGTATGGCCAGTATAAAAAAATAACACATGAACACACCGGTGTATTAACAGGAAAAGGCCAAGGTTGGGGTGGTTCTTTAATTAGACCTGAAGCTACTGGATTTGGGGCTTTATATTTTGCTCAAGAAATTTTAAAAGTTAGAGGTGATTCTCTAAAAGGTAAAAGAATAGCAGTTAGTGGCTTTGGAAACGTAGCTTGGGGAGCTGTTATGAAGGCCTCTCAATTAGGAGCTAAAGTTGTAACTATAAGTGGTCCTGATGGGTACATTTATGATGAAGAAGGAATAAGCACTCAAGAGAAGTGGAATTATATGTTGTATCTAAGAGCATCTAATAACGATGTAGTCGCCCCATATGCAGAAAAGTTTGGAGCTAAGTTTATTCCAAGAACAAAACCTTGGGAAGTAAAAGTAGATCTAGCATTCCCTTGTGCTATTCAAAACGAACTAAATGAAAATGATGCTAAATTACTACATAAAAACGGATGTAAATACATAATTGAAACTTCAAATATGGGTTGTACACCAGAAGCAATTCACTATGCTTTAAGCTCTGATATGGTTTTTGCACCAGGGAAGGCAGTTAATGCAGGAGGGGTTTCTGTTTCTGGATTAGAAATGTCCCAAAACGCAATGCATATATCTTGGACAGCAGAAGAAGTTGATGAAAAGTTAAAAGTTATAATGAAAAACATTCACACTCAATGTGTTAAAGAAGGAACACAAGAAGATGGAAGTATTAACTACCCTCTTGGTGCGAATATAGCAGGATTTAAAAAAGTAGCTGATGCAATGATTGCTCAAGGATACTAAAATCTAATTAAATAAGATATGTTTTGGCGAGTATATAAACTGCTCGCCAAAAATTTGCCTAAATTAATAAATCAAAATTCCAAGTATAAACTCAAA
>CAZHNE010000003.1:0-30901 GCA_964533775.1 uncultured Spirochaetaceae bacterium
TTAACCCTATCTTTAGCATTCAATTAAGAGTTTTTACGTGGCAAACTAAAATAGTTGAAATAATGTTTTACAGATTGGTAAAACTATGTAATAATAATGAATGTCGTTGTTCATATCTATTACGATCGACCCAGCGAATAGATGTTTAAAGATTCTAGATTTATAGAATCAATTAGGAGGTTGCCGCTTTTCCCTTTGGTTAAGCGGTATTTTTTTGTTTTTTAGTTGCCGATAGGCTATTTTTTTTGTATTTTTCTATAAGGTCTTAGACCTTTAAACGAAAATTTATAGTTTTTCTGGAGGATAAACGTGAAACAAAAGAAATTTAAAACAGAAGTTTCTCAGTTGTTGCAATTAATTATTCACTCTCTTTATTCGCATAAAGAAATTTTCTTAAGAGAGTTGGTATCAAACTCTTCTGACGCTATTGATAAACTAAAGTATTTATCATTAACAGATGAAAAGTTAAAAAAGTTTGAGTTTGATCCAAGAATTGACATTGAGTTTACAGAGGGCAACGATGCAACTCTAACAATCAGTGATAACGGTCTTGGAATGGATAGTGCTGATCTAAATGATAATTTAGGTACAATTGCTTCAAGCGGAACTAAAAAGTTTTTAGCTACATTAAATGAGGATGCAAAAAAAGATAGCAACCTTATTGGGCAATTTGGTGTTGGTTTTTACAGTGCTTTTATGGTAGCAAAAAAAGTAGAAGTTATTACTAAGAAAGCTGGAGACGATATAGCTTATAAATGGGTAAGTACTGGGGAAGGAACATATTCTATAGAAGAAGTAGAAAAAGAAGAACATGGAACAACTCTTACTTTACATTTAAATGAAGATGGACAATCTTATGCTAATCGTTGGGAAATTGAGCAACTAGTTAAAAAATATAGTGATCACATCGCTTATCCAATTTACTTAAGTTATGATCAAGAAAATGTTGATCCTGATGGAAAAAAAGACGATGAAGGCAACCCTATAAAAACTATTGAACATAAAGTAGAACAAATTAATAGTTGTACTGCTCTATGGAGAAAAAACAAAAGCTCTATAAAAGAAGAAGAGTATAATGAATTCTACAAAAATAATTATAGTGATAGCGACGATCCTTTGTTTTATACTCATGTAAAAGCTGAAGGTGTAACAGAGTATACAACTCTTTTCTATGTACCATCACAAGCTCCTTTTGATATGAAATACGCTGACTATAAGCCTGGTGTTAAGCTATATGTTAAAAGAGTTTATATAACAGATGATGATAAAGAACTCTTACCTACATACTTAAGATTTGTTAGAGGTATTATAGATAGCGAAGATTTACCATTAAACGTTTCAAGAGAAATCTTACAACAAAACAGAGTGATGGCAAATATTAGATCTGCAAGTGTTAAAAAACTACTTGGTGAATTTAAAAAAATATCTGAAAACAATCCAGAGTTATATACCAAATTTATTGAACAGTATAACAGTCCACTTAAAGAAGGATTGTATAGTGATTATGCTAATAGAGACACATTATTAGAATTAGTAAGATTCAAATCTTCTACTGAAGAAGGATTTGTATCTTTAGCTCAATATAAAGAGCGCATGAATGAAGATCAAAAGAGTATTTATTATATCACTGGCGGAAAAGAAGACACTTTAAAATCAAGTCCATTGTTAGAAGCTTATAATAAAAAAGGTTATGAAGTATTAATTATGCCAGAAGATATTGATGATTTTATCATTGGCTCAATTGCTAATTACAAAGAAATTCCTTTAAAGGCTATAAATAAAAGTGGTGCTGTAGATGATTTGACAGATGAAAAAGACAAAAAGAAAGACAGCAAAGAAGAAAAAGCTATTATTAAAAAAATAAAAGCTGCTTTAGGCGATAAAGTTGCTGATGTTGTAAGTTCTTCACGTCTTGTAGATTCTCCAGCAATTGTTGTTGTTGATGAAAATGACCCAAGTGTACAAATGCAACAAATTCTAAGACAAATGGGCCAAACAGATATTCCTGAATCTAAACCTATTTTAGAAGTTAACTGTGAACATGATATTGTTAAAAAACTTATTGAAAGCAAAGATAAGGAATATAATAAAAACTTAAGTGAAGTTTTATTAGGACAAGCAATGTTAGCTCAAGGTGTAATGCCAAAAGATCCTGTAGAATTTACTAAAAAGCTTAACGAATTATTATCTAAATAATAGTTAGTACAAATTAAATTAAAATAAGCTAATGCAAAATAGAAAGTTTCTTTTTCTACTAGCGTTAGCTTTTTTATATGAAAATAATTTATTTAAATTATGCCAATTTGGTTATTTTCAAACACATATCATCGCAACTTTTAAAGCCAAAAGATTTTGTTAAGATTCCGGAATAATTGGTTTTTACAGTTTTAAAGCCAAGCTTTTTATATAAAGATTTTGCTTTAGGGTTCGTATCCACAACCTCAAGAAATATTTTTTTATATTTTTCTTTTTTAGAATATCTTATAATTTCTTGTAATATTTTAGAGCCTAGCCCATTTCCTCTAAGTCCTTTTTTAATCGCAAATAGTTCAATTTTGATAATTTCTTTATCTTTTATTTTTTCTACATAGAAAATGTATTTAAAGCTGAGATAAGCTTTTAGTCCAATTTTTTTGATTAGTTTTTTATCGACATAAAGAGAAGAGTTGTTCATGGTAGATAAAACAGCAACCCCAACAATTTCTTTGCCTTCAAAGCATAAAAACCCACTTGTGTTTAATAGGATTTGTTGTAAGATGGCGATGCTTTCCTCTAGTGTTACCTTTTTAAATATAGGCTTAAACTTAGTTTCAAACGCATTATATAAAATCTGAGCAATTACTTTTTTATTCCTATCGGTTTGTTCTTTAAAATTAAAATACTTTATAGTCATTAAATCTCCAGGGTCTTTAATTTCCCATGTGGTTTAACTTAAGGGAAATGTAAAAACAATTAAGATGTTACCATGTTTTTGAAAAAAAATCAAACCTGTGTTTATTTTGCGATTAGTTTATAAATTAAAGAGAAATTATAAATTGTTTATACAATATAAATGACCTATAATCTAAATGTTATATATCCAAATATATAACGGGAGATAGTATGAAAATGATGTTAATGCTTTCAGCAAAAGTTTCTGATAAATCAATTGGTGCTAAAGTAATGGGAAGCTTAAAGATTTGGCAAAGTGAGGCTTTTAAGCCATTTTTGATAAGTGTTTTAGTAGGCCTAATCATGGTTTTTGTATTATTAATTGCTTTAAAAATCATTCTAAAATCAACAAAAATCTTTTTAAATAAATCAAATAAGTTTAGTGATTTGATGGTTAACTTTATTTTAAAAATTATATCAGCATTGGGTTGGGTTTTGTTAACAACATTATTTTTGCAACAGCTTGGAGTTGATATGGTTCCTTTAGTAGCTGGAATTGGAGTTACAGGAATTATTTTAGGATTAGCCTTTCAAGATTCGTTATCCAACTTTTTTGCAGGCGCAATGCTTGTTTTAAATGATCCTTTTCGAAAGGGAGATTTTATTGAAGTAGGATCTTTATCGGGATCAGTAGCATCAATGGATTTAATGTGCATAACTCTTAACACACCTGATGGTAAAAGAATAACTTTATCAAATAACTTAGTATGGGGAGTTGCAATTACTAACTACTCATATACTTCAAGGAGAGCTATCTCAATAGTTATCTCCGTCCCGTATGATTCAGACTTGGTTGTTTGTAAAGAGTTGTTTCTTGAAGTATTTAGTCTATATCCCGAAGTTTTAAAGGAGCCGTCACCAACTGTTGAGGTACATAAATTTTCACACTCTTCTATCGATTTTTTATTAAGACCTTGGGTAAAGCCAGAAGATTATTGGAAAGTTTACTGGAGGTTTCAAGGAGAAATTGTTGATAAGCTAAAATCTAAAGGCATAAAGATTCCTTTTAAGCAAATAGATGCTCATGTTAAAGATAAAAGAAAGTAAGTGGTTAATAAAAAACGCACTACTTTTTATCTAAACCTATTAAAAAAATTTCAAAAGAATCGGACCTACATGCTTTTGGTTTAGTAGTTTTAGCTTTTTTAAAAATAGTTCTCATTTGTTTTAAAATCTCTTGTTGCCCGCCACCTTGGAAGATTTTGATAACTAGGTTGCCATGTTGCTTTAAATGCTCTGTTGCAAGATAAAGCACCTGTTCAGCCAAGTTTTCGCTTCTAGCAGTATCAACACTTCTGTTTCCAGTTGTTTTCGGTGCAGCATCACTAATAATAGTATCATAAGGACCGTTTTCAACAAGTTTTGCCCTAATATCATTGCTAAATGCATCACCTTGAAAAAAAGTAATAGTAGGTGGAATTGGATTAATACTCAAAGGGTTTAAGTCTACTGAAATAATTTTCCCTTTTCCCTTAATTAACTCTCTATGTGTGTATAGGCTCCAAGAACCAGGGGCAGCTCCAACATCTAAGACTGAATCGCCTGGTTTTATAATATTATTATTAGCTTGAATTTCTTCTAGTTTATAAACTGATCTTGCAGGATATCCTTCTTTATGTGCTCTTTTCGTAAAAAAGTCAGCCTTATCTCTTCTTGTTTTTGACATGTTTAATATTATAACTTAAACCGGTTAGAAAATCGAGATAGAAAGGAGATAAAAAAAGACGCCGAATAAAAGGAGAGAATCGGCGTCCAAAAAGGAGGTTGAAAAAAACTGTTGCTCTGTTTTTTATACTAAATAGTATGCAACAAGCGTGCCAACTGCCAAAAACATGCTTTATATAGCATAAATAGCAAGTTTCTTTATAAAAAGACTAAAACGATCACATTCACATATGAGCAATATTTGCATTAACTCAATAATTGAGCAAAAATTACACACCTATTTTAATAGGAAAAAGGGATAAAGTGTTAAATGAGTAACAGTTTATTAGTAAAGTGGAGGTTTGTTCTTTTTAGCAAATATAAAGAAGAAAAAAATATAGACGCTAACAGGGGGTGGGAGAGGTTTGTTAGCGTCTATAAATCACACTTAAAAAGGAGGTTGAAAAAATCTACTTTGTCTACTAAATACAATGCAATAAGTGTGCCAACTCTTCAAACATGCGTTTTAGCAACAAAAACAAGGATATTGGAAAGAAAAGCACAAAAATAGGTGTACATAATTTTCTTTCGTATTAAAAATGCGCAAAATTTTCACAGTGAAAGTTTAATTATATAAGTCTTCGTGACTATTTTAAAACTATTTTTTAGTATTATTACCCTTAATTAGGGAGGTTATATAAAGACTAAGTGTTTTTTTATTTTTACAGTTGACTATTTACTGTAAGCCTTTATATCTTTAGAACTATGAAAGAGACTTTTATTAATAAAAAATTTAAATATACCTATTCTAATGCAACCTTTTACTTAATTGGTATAAATGTGTTGGTCTATATTATTACTCAGATGATTTGGAAAAACGGAGTTTTCTATTTATCGATGATTCCTAGTTTTGTTTTTAATGGCTACATTTATCAAGTATTTACATATATGTTTGTTCACAGCAGTTTTTCACATCTTTTTTTTAATATGCTTTCCTTGTTTATTTTTGGACAAGCTTTAGAAAAACGCTTAGGGACTAGAGAGTTTTTACTATACTACTTACTTGTAGGGACGTTGAGCGGAGTATTTAGTTTTTTAGGATTTTTCTTTGCAGGTAAAAACATTATATTATTAGGAGCTTCGGGAGCAGTATACGGTATATTACTCCTATTTGCAGTTTTTTTCCCTTTTGCAAAAGTATATATTTTTGGGTTAATTCCAATTAAAGCTCCTTTGTTAATAGGTTTGTTTTTTGTAATCGAACTTTTTAGTCAAGCTTCAGGGTTTAATGCTGGTGTTGCCCATCTAACTCATTTAGCTGGTTTGGTTATTGGTTATCTATATTGTTTAATAAGAATGAGAATTAATCCTATAGATGTTTGGAGAAGAACTTTGTAGCTTTATTCTACAAAAAGTGTTTATTTGTTGATATCTTTACAAAGATTGTAAAATTTATGATAATATAAACATGTAATTCGTTTAGTATCATTAGGAGTAAAAAATGACAAAAAAAATTGAAGGATTAAATAAAAAACTATTGGCTGCTGCTGAAAAAGCTAGAGGCGCAAAAGCAATCAATGATTTGTTGGCTAAAGGTGCCGACGTTAACTGTGTGAATGATTGGGGGATGACACCTTTAATGATAGCTGCACAAAACAATTCTTATGTGGTTGTTTTAAATACGCTTATAGATGCAGGGGCAGACGTTAACGCTACAGAACCTAAGTATAGATCTAACGCACTTCATCTTGCTGCTGATAAAAACACAAATCCCAATGTTATTTCAGCATTAGTTGCAACCGGACTTGATTTAAATAGCAGAAACTATTTAGGGGAAACTCCTTTAATTATGGCAGTTAATAACAATAATGTAACAAAAGTAATAACAGCTTTGATTGACGAAGGAGCTGATATCAACTCTAGAGATTATCAAGACCATAGTGTTTTAGATTATGCAAAGTTGGCCAAGAGAACATATGTTGTAAAAACTTTAAAGGACCTTGGAGCAGAGTAAGTAGAAAGTAGGACTTTATTAAAGTATTAATAAAAAGAAATAAAAAAAAGCAATATTAACAATATTGCTTTTTTTACGCTTATTTATCGTCAACAAAGTGGTTTAGAGACACATTATTAACATTTAGAATAATATGTTATATGTTTGAATAAGTCAATAAATAATAGTGCTAAAAAACTGATTTAGCTCAAAAACACATGTTCTTTCAATATTCTAGGCAATTTTAGTTGGAAGAAGTTTGTAGCATGTTGTTTGTAAACTATCTCTTTTCCACAAAAAGAGTGGAAAAGAGACATGTTTTAAAGCTCTATTTCGCTGTGAACAATGTTATCTGTAATCTCTTGCTCTAGGTTTTTTATTGTTTTTGATATTTCTTCAGTTAATGTTTCTAATTCAAAAAGTTTATTTTGACTTAAATCTTTTCTAAGTTTTACTTCAGCTTTCCCTTCTTTTACACTTCTGTTTCCAAGAGTAATTCTCACTGGAATACCAATCAAGTCAGCATCTGTAAATTTAACTCCTGGGCTTTCTTTTCTATCATCAAAAAGAACATCAATTCCAGCGTCACTTAAATCTTTATATATTTGCTCACTAAGTTGTTTGTCTTTTATTAAATTAATTAAATGAACTTGGTATGGTGAAACTGCGATTGGTAGCTTTAAGCCGCTTTCATCATTGTATTCTTCAGCTAAGCAAGCTAATAGTCTTCCAACTCCTATTCCGTAAGATCCCATAACAACAGGTTTGTTTTTACCATCTACATCTGTGAAATAACAATGCATGTCTTCACTGTATCTGGTGCCAAGTTGGAATATATTCCCTACTTCAATACCTCTGTTTTCTTTTAGGTGCCCACCACATAAGCATTGATATCCTTCTTTTGCACTAGCAATGTCAGCAACAATACCCTTGTAATCTCTTTTATAGTTTGTATTTAGTAAGTGATATCCTTCTTCGTTAGCTCCTGCTACTAAGTTGTTACTTTTTTTAATAGAATCATCAGCTATGATAACTGTTTTTGGATCACAGTTTATTGCAGATCCATAACCAGGTACCATATTAGCAGCTTTTATTTCATCATCATGAGCAGGTCTTATAGAATTTGCTTTAGCTGCTTTTTGTAACTTGCTCTCTTCTATATCTAAATCGCCTCTTACAATAGCAACAATAAGCTTTTCTTCTTCTTCACCTGTTTTTTCATCTACATAAGTTCCAACTATAAAGACAGCTTTAGAAGTTTGTCTTTTTTCGATATTTAAGAAAGAACATAATTCTTCTATCGTTTTACAGTTAGGAGTTTCTATTTTTTTAATTTCTTTTTCGTCTTCTTTGTAATAAGTTTTTTTAAATTCTGCTACTTGACGGTTAGCTGTATATTCGCATTTGTCGCAAGTAATAATAGTATCTTCACCAATAGGGGAAATATACATATATTCGTGTGAGATTTTCCCACCCATCATGCCAGAATCAGCACCAACAGCAATTACAGGAAGACCAGTTTTAGAAAAAATTCTAAAATAAGATGCGTAATGCTCTTTATATTGATTGTCTAAACCTTCTTGTGTTGTATCGTAGCTATAACTATCTTTCATAGTAAATTCTCTAACTCTAATTAATCCCGCTCTTGGTCTAGCGTCATCTCTCCACTTGGTTTGTATTTGGTATACTAATTGTGGAAGTTTTTTATATGAGTCTATTTCTGTTCTGGCTATAGATGTGGCAACTTCTTCATGAGTCATTGCAAGAACCATATCTCTATTTGATCTATCGTTAAAACGACCCATTTCTTTATCAATGCTATAATATCGGCCTGTTTCTTTCCAAATATCAGCAGGGTTAACTACAGGCATTAATATTTCTTGTCCACCGATTTGATTCATTTCATCTCGAATAATTTTTTCAATTTTTGCATTTGCGCGATAGCCTAAAGGCAAAAGGGTAAATATTCCTGCTCCTAGCTGGCGAATAAAACCGGCTCTTAAAAGCATTTCATAACCTTTACTATCTGCGGCACTTGGAGCTTCCCTTAAGGTGCGGGAAAACAATTTGCTCATTCTCATAGTTTTTCTCCTGATAATGGTAATTTACAATCGTTGCTATTGTATCAAAATTGATAATTAGCTACAAGTTTTTTGTAAAGATTAAGTATTTAATTTCTTAATGTAAATAATTGTATGTTATTGTGCAACTTTATATTTATTTGATATTTTTTTTATGGTATAGTAACTATAAATCAAAAAGGACGGATTTTTGAACTAAGTATAACATTTTACTCACGAGTTTCTAATATGATGAATATATCTATAAAACGTTATAGGTCTTATTTCATTTAATAAAAATCTTGATAATGTTATAATAGTAAGAAGATAGGATTTTAAAACTAATAATAAGAAATAAACATAGTATAGGAGAATGCAATGGATTTCAAATACCTAAAGCAAAAAGCTTTGGAAATTCGAGAAATGACAATTAAAGAAATTGGACATTTTGGTGCAGGTCATATAGGTGGAAGTATGTCAATTATTGAATTGCTTACTTATTTATATTACCAAGAGTTAAGGGTAGATCCAAAAGACCCAAAGAAAGAAGATAGAGATAGATTTGTTTGTTCAAAAGGCCACGCTGGTCCTGCAGTTTATGCAACTTTAGCAAGTAAAGGGTACTTTCCTGAAGAATGGTTATTAACATTGAATCAAGGTGGTACAAAACTACCTAGTCACTGTGATATGACAAAAACCCCAGGAATAGATTTTACTGGCGGTTCTTTAGGACAAGGTTTTTCAGCCGCAATTGGTATTGCGTTAGGTCAAAAACTTAAAAAACAAGATGCAAGAACTTATGTAGTAATTGGAGATGGCGAAAGCCAAGAAGGCCAAATTTGGGAAGGTGCGTTAACTGCAGCTCATTGGAAACTTGGTAACTTAATAGCTTTTACAGATCTAAATAAATTACAATTAGACGGCTATACAGAAGACGTAATGTCAATGGCTAATATTGATACAAGATGGTTAGGGTTTAATTGGCATGTACAAAGAGTAAATGGTCATAACTTTAAAGACTTGTCTAATGCAATTGAAAATGCAAAGGCAGCAAAGGATAGACCATCCATGATTATTATGGATACTATTAAGTCTTATGGCTTTATACCTGGCGAAGGAATTACAGCAAATCATAGTATTGCATACGACGAAAATGTTGCAGCTAAGGCAATTGAAGAACTTCGCGAAAGAGAAGGAGTTAATTAATGAGAGATACTAGTAATTTATCAAATATGCGTGATGCTGTTATGGCAGCTGTTAATGATTTAGCAGCAGAGCATGAAAATATTGTAATGTTGGATGCTGATTTGGCAAGCTGTATAGGCTCCCAAAGCTTCCAAGAAAAATATCCAGAAAGATTTTTCAACTGTGGTATTGCAGAAGCAAACATGGTAGGGGTTGGAGCTGGTTTATCTTCGATGGGAATAGTCCCATTTGCACATACATTTGGTTGTTTTGCAAGTAGAAAGACGTTTGATCAATTTTTCTTATCAGTTGGCTATGCAAAACAAGTTGTACACTTAATTGGTTCAGATGCTGGAATAACAGCGCAATTAAACGGCGGAACTCATATGCCTTTTGAAGATATTGCTTTAATGAGACAAGTCCCTGGTGTTGTTATAATTGACCCATCAGACGGTCAAAGTATGTATGAACTAATTAGACAAGTATATCAAAACAATATGCCCTCTTACATTAGAACAGCAAGAAAAGGAATCACTCATAGATATCCTGTTGGAACTAAAATTGAATTAGGTAAAGGCATAGAGTTAAGTAAAGGAAAAGATGTTGCTATTATTGCTACAGGCCAAACAATGGTAGATGCGGCAACTGGAGCTTTAGACTTACTTAAAGAAAACAATGTTGATGCAACACTTGTTGATTTACACACAGTTAGACCTCTTGATACTGACTTAATTGATGAAGTAGCAAAAAGATGTAAAAAAGTCTTAGTTTGTGAAAATGGTCGTTACAGTGGCGGTGTTGGTGAAATGATAGCTGCTCATTTAGCAAAAACAAATCCTGTAAAAATGGATTTTGTAAATGTTGGTGAACAATATGGTGAAGTTGGAACTCTTGATTATTTATCAAAAGTATTTGGCTTTACTCCAGAAAATATTGCTAAAAAAGCAATGAACTTAATCAAATAATATTATAGGGGGTTGTTTATTCAACTCCCTAATTTTGTTATTTACCCGGTGTTAAAATGTCAATAAAAACTTATGCTCATAGAGGATTTTCTGGGCTATATCCAGAAAACACAATGCTTGCTTTTAGAAAAGCTGTTGAAGAAGGGTTCTGCGATGGAATTGAACTAGATGTTCATTTATCAAAAGATAACGAGATTGTAGTTATACATGATGAAACTGTTGATAGAACAACTAATGGAACAGGTTTTGTTAAAGATAAAAGCTTAGAAGAATTAAAAAAACTTAAGGCAAACTATACTTTTAACGAAACTTACGAAGATCAAGAAATTCCAACATTTGAAGAATATTGTAAATATGTTTCAGATAAAAACATTATTACTAATATAGAGATTAAAACTAATTTAATTTACTATCCTAATATTGAAAAAAAGGTAGTTGATATGGTGAAGAAGTATAACCTAATAGACAGAGTAGTTGTTTCTTCTTTCAATCATTGTTCAACCTTATTAATAAAAAAAGCAAATGAAAATGTTGCTTGTGGACTATTAGAGGAAGCTCCTAGCATTGTAAATATAGGGTCTTTTGCTAATGCATTAAATATAGAGTGTTATCACCCCGATATAAACATATTAAATAAAGAAATAGTAGCCGACTGTAAAAAGCACAATATAGCTATAAATGCTTGGACAATTAATTGTATGAAAACTTTGGTTAAAAGTTTAGATTTAAATATTGATGGTATAATAACTGACTATCCTGATATTGTAAAAAACTATTTAAAATCTAAGGGTTATAAATGAAAAAGCCAAAATACAAACTAGAAACAATTCCAGTTTGGGATGCATTAGAAAAAAATGACGAGTGTTTTTTATGCTCTTTAATGAAAGAGGCTGAGCAACACGGAGTAGACTTTTATTTAGGCTCTTCAGTTATGAATCCTGAAACTAGAGTAAGAGTTAATAATCATGGATTTTGTAGTCATCATTTTCATATGCTTAGCAAAGCACAAAAATCACAGGGCTTGGCACTAATTTGTGATACTTATTTAAATGAGAGTAGAGAAAAATTTAAAAAAGCCTTTGTTGCTCTTCAAAATGCATCTTCTAGTAGAAAGTTAAATAAAGCTAAAAATCTTTTTAATCAAGAATTAGAAGACAGAGAAAAGGGTTGTTTAATTTGTACTCAAATGCAAAAAAGGTTAGATAGGTATTTGTACACAATTGTTTTTATGTGTATGAATGAAAAACTTTTTAAAGAAGCCCTTTCTAAGAGTAAAGGTTTTTGTTTACACCATTATAAGGAATTGATTAATTATGCTAGTAAGGTAGTTAGTTCTACAGAAGAGATTGAATTTGTTAAATTTTTAACCGAGTTAGAACTTGAAAACCTTGATAGAATTTCTGCTGATGTTTTATGGTTAACTCAAAAGCATAAAAGCGAAAATCAAGATAAACCGTTTAAAGGCTGTGAGGATGCTCATAAAAGAACAGTTAGTAAAATGGTTGGTGATTACAGAATAATTGATCCAATTAAAAATTTAAAGTAAAAAAAGAGCTGTTGTCCTTTTGTAACAACAGCTCTATAAAAATCAAAAATTATTAAATTAATTTATCTAAAACAGAAAAACCAATTGTACCTTCAGGCATTTCAACATTAAAGTTGTCAGCAATTGTATTTCCAATAACAGCAAAAGTATCATATACATCTAATTCTTTTGGACTCTCAAGGGACGGAGAATAAGCTAAAAATGGAACGTACTCTCTTGTATGATCACTGCCTTTATAAGTCGGATCATTTCCATGGTCTGCTGTTATAATTAACAAGTCATCATCTTTGAGATGGTTTAAAAACTCACCTAATTTAACATCAAACTTTTCAATTTCTTTAGCATAACCAACTGGGTTTCTTCTATGTCCCCAAAGGGCATCAAAGTCTACTAGGTTTGTAAAGCATAAGCCCGTGAAGTCTCTGTTTTTAGCAATTTCTATAGTTTGTTCCATACCGTGAACAGAGCTTTGCGATTTGTTTGACTCAGTTAATCCTTCGCCATCAAATATATCAAAGATTTTACCAACAGATATTACTTCATATCCATTGTCTTTTAATGCGTTTAAAGCAGTCTTGCCGTATGGTTTTAAAGCGTAGTCGTGTCTATTAGCTGTTCGTTTAAATTCACCTTTCTTTTTTCCAAGATAAGGCCTAGCAATAACTCTACCAACTTTCCATTCATCTTTTAGAGTTAGCTCTCTTGCAATTTCACAACATCTATATAGTTCTTTTAAATCAAAAGTTTCTTCGTGTCCACAAATTTGTAAAACAGAATCTGCAGAAGTATAAACTATCATATTTCCAGTAGCTATTTCTTCTTCAGCTAATTCATCTAAAATAGTAGTTCCACTTGAGCTTTTATTTCCAATAACTTTATGGCCAGTTCTTTTTTCAAGTTCTTTTATCAAATCATCAGGAAACCCTGTTTCGGTAAATGTCTTAAAGGGTTTAGTTATATGAAGTCCCATCATTTCCCAGTGCCCTGTCATTGTATCTTTGCCAACACTTTTTTCTGCTAGCTTTGTATAATAGGCAGTAGGGTTTTCTACATTTTTTACTTGTTTTAGTTTACAAATATTTGCAAGTCCCAGTTTTTGTAAATGAGGGATTTCAAAAGAGTCTACACTTTTTGATATATTACCTAGAGTGTTAACATCAATATCCCCATATTGTTCTGCGTCTGGCATCTCCCCGACACCTAATGAATCTACAACAATTGTAAATATTCTTTTATATTTCATTCTATCCTCCTAGGAGCATCAACATTATTAAGAGCAAAACTATTTATCTGTTTTGCTTATTTTTGATTGTGTATTAATAATAACTATATTACTAGATACTATCAACTAATTTTTTTATTGTAGAATTAAGTTTAAATTATTTTTACGACTTAAGTTTGCTATTCAGGTTTATATGGGTTTACGTGAACCATGCAGTGCTTTACGCTAGGAAATTTTTCTTCTATGTTTTCATGAACTGTTGATGCGATATCATGTGCTTGGGTTAATAAAAGATTTCCATCAACCGCAATTTCGACATCGATATAAGATTTGTTGCCAAACTGGCGAGACTTAAACAAATCAATTTTCCTAACTCCATCAACTTTCATTATTTCTTTTTTAATAAGTTTAATGTCTTTTTTATCAATTGAAGCGTCAACCATTTTATTAATTCCGTCTTTAAAGATATCTAGGGCAACTTTTAAGATTAAGAAACAAATAACAAGTGTTGCAACAGGATCGAGAATAGCGAATCCGTTTTGAGCTCCTATTATTCCTATTAAAGCGCCTACAGAGGAGAGAGAGTCAGATCTGTGATGCCACGCATCAGCCATTAAGGCCCCACTATTAATTTTTTTAGCACCATGTCTTGTATACCAATACATAGCTTCTTTTACTAAAATTGAAGTTATTGCAGCAACTAATGCTAGAGTGGTAGGAAGGGGGGCTGCTAAATAACTCTTTGAAACTATTTTATTAAACCCATTTATTCCAATTCCAACTCCAGTTACAGCTAGAATAATTGATAATATAATGGCCGTTACGCTTTCAAACCTTTCATGCCCGTATTGGTGACGGCTATCTGGAGCTTTGCTAGAAAAGGTTATTCCAACTAATACTACAATAGTAGAAAAAACATCAGATAATGAGTGCACAGCATCACTAATCAAAGCTTCACTATTACCTACAATTCCAGCAACAAGTTTAAAAGCAGACAAAAGAATGTTGGTTAATATACTTATTGCACTTATTTGATTAACTGTTTTTTGTTCTATCGTTTTATTCATTAAATTACCTAATAAAAATTAAGGGGTATCAGTATGACACCCCATATTTTTAGTCCTTCTTCTTTGGAGGATAAACAACTTGTAAGTGTAAATCTTTCAGTTGTTCTTCATCAACTTGTGAGGGAGAATCATCCATTGGTGATGTGGCTGAAGTGTTTTTAGGAAAGGCTATTACTTCTTTAATAGAGGTTTCTTCTGCCATTATCATAACCATTCTATCAACACCAGGAGCAATTCCACCGTGTGGAGGAGCACCATATTTAAAAGCTTCTAATAAAAATCCAAACTTTTCTTGTGCTTCTTCTTCATTAAAGTTACAAATACTAAATATACGTTTTTGTAATTCAACATCATGAATACGAATTGATCCAGAAGCAACTTCATATCCGTTTAGAACTAAGTCATAAAGATCTCCCAGTACTTCGCCAGGGTTAGTTTCTAGTGTATCTATGTATTGTGCTTGTGGCATACTAAACATGTGGTGTGCAGCTTCCCAATGATTTCCATCTTCATTAAATTCAAAGAGAGGAAAATCAATTATCCAACAGAATTTAAAACCAGGTTCGATAAGATCTAAGTCTTTACCAAGTTTTGATCTAACAGCACCTAAGCTTGTACAGCATTTTTTCCAAGATGGATGAGCAACCATTAATATTAAATCACCATCATTAGCATTTAGTGAGGAAACAACTTCTTCTTCTAAGGAAGAGAAGAACTTTGAGACTCCTCCGGATAACGAATTGTTTTCTCCAACTTTCATCCAAGCAAGTCCACTAGCACCGTAAGTTTTGGCTACTTCTTGAAGAGCATCTATGTATTTGCGAGTAAAATTAACCTCATCGCTTTTTGGGGCAAGGATAGCTTTTACAGAACCGCCATCACTGACGATTGTTTTAAATGTAGCAAAGTCAGATTTACTTGCTAAATCAGCAAAGTCTTTAATCTTTAAGTCAAAACGTAAGTCAGGTTTATCATTTCCATAAGTGTTCATGCTGTCTTGGTAAGAAATACGTAAAAACTCTTTTGGTAAATCAACATCCATAACTTGTTTAAAGACATCGACAAGTAGCTCTTCCATAAGATTTAAAACATCATCTCTTGTAACAAAGCTCATTTCCATATCAAGTTGGGTAAACTCTAATTGTCTGTCCCCTCTAGCATCTTCATCTCTATAACATCTAGCTATTTGGAAATATTTATCAAATCCACCAACCATTAAAATTTGTTTAAAAAGTTGAGGACTTTGTGGTAAAGCAAAAAACTTACCAGGATAAAAGCGAGAAGGAACTAAGAAGTCTCTCGCACCTTCTGGTGTGCTTTTTATTAGTGTAGGGGTTTCAATTTCAAAAAAGTCTGTTTTATATAGATGTTGTCTAATAGCTTTAATAAATTCATGTCGAAGCTTAATTCGTTTTTGCATGCCAGCGGATCTTAAATCTAAATATCTGTATTTTAGTCTTAAATCTTCATTAGCTTCTGTTTCTTCATCAATCATAAATGGTAAAGGGAGACATTTGTTGAGGATTTCAATTTTTTCAGCCTTAACTTCAATTTCTCCAGTACTCATATCTTTATTAATCATACTATCGGGACGACTTCTAACTAGTCCTGTAACAGAAATACAGAATTCCATTTTTAGCTTTGCTGCAGTTTCTTGCAGTTCTTTTGAAGCATCATCGTCAACAACAACTTGTGTAATTCCGTAACGGTCTCTTAAATTAATAAAATGTAATGCTCCATGGTTTCTAGCTCTATGAACCCAACCATTTAAAACAACAGTTTTTCCTGCATCTGATTTTGTTAAGCCACCACAAGTGGTAGTTCTTTGTGTGAAAGCTGCTTTTGACATATAATTTCCTTTTGTTAAGTAATTTATCCACTAAATAATATCATCTTGAATAATAAAAAACAATATTTCTCTCATTAATCATAACATAAAGAATATAAAAAAGAGTTGTCCGCTTGAAAATAGTTAAGATTTTCATTCTTAACTTTATTTAAAGCATGCAACTCTACGTATTTAAAGAGAAGTTTTTATTTTATAATAAGTTCGATTTCACCAGAAACGCTTTTTATATCAAAGGGAACTCCTGCCGCTGTTGTAAAGGAGTTATTATAGAGAGAATCATTAATCTCTATTTCTCCATTATCTGAAATAGCATTAAATTTATATATGTTATCTTTATCTATAACTTCAACATCTCCAGAGATAGTTTTTATAGAAACAGCGTCTCTTATAGAGGAAGAGTTGATAAAGACGTCTGATGAGATTGAATTAATATCCAACTTATTGCCTATTATAGAATATATATCAATATCTCCACTTATATTATTCAAAGAGATCTGGGAACCTTCTATTTTATCTATATCGATATCACCGCTTGTAGATGATATTGATACAATATTTGAGATTATTTGTTCTAAATATATGTCTGCAGAAACAGTGTTAACATCTAAGTTTTGGTTTGTTTTCACATCAAAAAGCCTTACATCTCCACTTGTTGAGTTAATAGCAAAGTTATCAGCAATTAAGGGATGGAATGTTTCTATTGTTCCGTTAATTGATTTTAATGTTAAATCTTTAACTTTGTTAGTAGGTAAATAAAGAGAGATTGTAGGTGTTTCATTATCAAACTTTATGTTTATTAGTTTGTTTTTCTGCTTTTCTTTTATTAAAGTGTTACCATTTTTATCTGTCTCAATTTCTAAGATGCTACTATCTTTTGTTTTATAAACAACAGACGCTTTATTTAAGCTTTCATCAACCCATATATTTATATTGGCTGATGAAGCTTCAATAGTGATTCTATTATCTAAGCTGATAGTGCTTTCACTTGTTTCTCGTCTTGCTATTTTTGGGCTAAGCATTAAAATTATTACAATAATAAGAGATATTATCATAAAGATTTTATTAGCTTTAGTATCTTTTATTCTCATTTTTCCTCATGAAACCTTTGGTCCCAATCTTTTTCTTTATCGAACATTTCATTTTCCATTGTTTCAACTTTCTTCTTTAGCTCTTCATACTCTTTTCTAAGTTCTTCAGTTGTTTTTTCTGAGTAAAAAGAATCATCTTCTTTATAATTGCTGTTATAGGAGTAAGAGGAAACTTCTTCAGAAGGAATAACTAAAGCTAAAATTAAATAGATTAAAGCTCCTGGGAAAAACCCTGTAAATAAAACAATTAAAAAGGATAAAGTTTGAAAAGTTTTTATCTCTAAATCAGCCCACTGTGCAATCCCTGAGCAAACCCCAAATATTTGAGCTTTTTTATTTGAGCGCCTTATTTGTCTAAAATCTCTCATTACAAATTTTCACCTTTATTTTTTTCAGATTCCATAATAACTTCTAAGTTACTAATTCTGGTCATTAAATCGTCAATTCCTTCTTTTAAATCAGCTCTCTCTTTATTTCTGTTATTACTAAAAGCAGAGTTTTCCTTAAATTCGGAACCAAAATCGTCATCTTTATTGCGACGCTTTTTCTTTTTATCTTTTTTAGAAGAGTATGAACTGTAAGTTCCTGGAGGATACCCTCTTCTCATTTCTTCTATTCTTAAGGCCGCATCAATTTTTTCTTTATCTTTTCTGCTGTTGTACTTAAGAAAAGCCTCAAATGCAGCATATGAAAAAATTATCGCAACAATCAATGTTCCCACCATGTTATTTCTCCAATCTTTTTCTTAGTTCCTCAAGTTCTTTTTCAATCTCATCCATTCCTTCTAAGTCTTTAAATTGTTTGTCAATGTCATTAAAGGAACTGTCTAGATCTTGCATTGCTTCCATTCTATTTAGTTTATCTTCCATAAAATCAAAGTTAGTTGCATTTGATCTGTTAAGAATATCTTGAGCCTTCTTTTCTTCTTCAGCGCGCTTTGATCTTTCTTTCATAATAGTATATTTACTATTAACGCTTCGAAGTTTTTCTTCAACTTGAGAAATTTCATCTTTAGAAACTTTTACTATTTCTTTGACGCTTTCTAATTCTTTTATCTTTTTGTCTAAAGCTTCAGAAAGATTCTTCTTTTCTAAAAGAGCATCTTTTGCTAGATCTTCTCTATTTTTCTCAATAGCTAGTATAGCTCTACTTTCCCAACGACTAATAGCTAATTCAATTTCTTGAATTTTTTTACTTATTCTTTTTTCATTGGCCATTGAAGCTGCACAAGAAGTTTTAAGTTCAATTAAAGTATCTTCCATCTCCATAATCATTAACTTTATCATTTTTTCTGGATCTTCAGCTTTGTCTAGTAAAGAATTTATATTAGCATTGATGATATCCATAAATCTTGTAAATACGCCCATAATTATATCTCCTGTATTTTTTTAGTATTTCACTTATAGTATTGCAATAATAGTGCCAAAAAGAAAAACTTTAAAAATAATTGGATTTAATATGTTTATTTCCTTACCTAGTAACGAATTAATATTTTAAATAATAAAACATAAGATTAATATGTGTAATAACTTTAATATAGTTATTATCAATGAATTGTAATAATACTAAAATGTGGTAAAATTAACCAAGTAGGAGCAAGTTATGTTTCAGAAGGAAAAGCCTCTTGGCGAAAGTGATGTATTTTTAAAATTTCAAAGTAAGCTAAGTAAAGCTGCCAGAATAAATAGAAGTGTGTTAGTAATTGGAGAGAGAGGTAGTGGTAAGGAATTAGCCGCACAACGATTACACTATTTATCCCCAAGGTGGGAAAAATCCCTGGTAACAGTTAACTGTGCTGCTTTACCACCTTCTTTAATAGAAACCGAATTGTTTGGCCATGAAAGTGGTGCTTTCACAGGGGCTCAAAAAGCAAGGAAGGGCAGATTTGAAGAAGCTGAAGGCGGAACCTTGTTTCTTGATGAAATAGGTTTGATTCCTCTTGAAGTTCAAGAAAAAATACTACGTGCAGTAGAATATGGAACTTTTGAAAGAGTCGGATCTTCTAAATCTCATAAGGTTGATGTAAGAATAATAGGTGCAACTAACACTGATTTGCTAAAGTTGTGTGATGAAGGAAAGTTTAAACAAGATTTATTAGATAGATTGTCTTTTGAGGTGTTGTTTTTACCCCCACTAAGAGCACGAGAAAATGATATTATGTTATTAGCTAACTACTTTGCTTCCAAAATGATTCTTGAGTGTAAAATTGAAGGAATGCCAGAATTTAGTGATGAAGTTGTTGAAAAAATGATGAGTTACAATTGGCCTGGTAATGTTAGAGAGTTAAAAAATGTTATAGAAAGAGCTGTGTATAGATCAGAAAGCCCCTGTATAGAAAAAATTGATTTAAACCCCTTTGAAAATCCTTATGCTGAATTAAAAAAGGTAAAAGAAACGGAAGCAGACGAAGAAAATAATTTCCAAGAAGAAAAACAAGAAGACGACAGTGAAGTTGATATTTTAGAGCTTTCTAATTATTTAATTAATCGCGAAAATCTTGATTTACAATATTTAAAGCAAGCTTTGAATGAAGCTAATAACAATCAAAGAAAAGCTGCAAAGCTTTTAGGGCTGTCGTACGATCAGCTTAGAGGACTATATAGAAAGTTTAGTCATTTGCTGTAAAAAAAGTCTATTTATTTCTAGCTATATGGTTTTTATAAGTTGGAGAACTATTAAGCTCTCTAAATGTTAAATCTTAATTATCAAATCGGCCTCTAATTGACAATAGATTGTTTCCGGATTATACCTTTCTTAGCAGTGTAGGGATGTGAGAAAATTAAGTTTTAATCAAAACTTAAAAGTCTTTAATCAAATTTTAAAAAAAAGATAAGAAATTATAAAACTCTATTACAAGACTCCATACAACTTATGAAGAGTTGTAAGTTTTATATAATGTTAGTTAAACTTTTTTGTGAATTAAGAACCATTAGTTCTATCTATACTTACTTAATATTAATGCTTTGAGGTTGGTACCATAAAAATAATAGTATCTCCTATAAAATAAAAAGGGATTTTATGAAAATTCAGTTATCAGATCATTTTACATATAGAAGACTAGGACGCTTTGTACTCCCGTCTATTATAATGATGGTTTTTACATCTATTTACAGTGTAGTTGATGGTTTGTTTGTTTCAAACTTTGTTGGAACAACAGCTTTTGCTGCAGTTAATCTTATTATGCCTTTTATTATGATTATTGGATCTGTTGGTTTTATGATTGGTACTGGAGGGAGTGCTTTAGTCGGAAGAACTCTTGGGATGGGGGATAAAAAACTTGCTAATCAATATTTCTCCATGATGGTAATATTCACACTTATCATAAGTGTTATTTTATCAGCTATTGGTGTTATATTTATGCGAATAATAGCATCTAAGTTAGGTGCGACAGGACAAATGCTTGAAGATGCAGTTCTTTATGGAAGGATTATGTTAATTTCTCTTCCTATGTTCATGCTTTTAATCCTTTTTGAAAGTTTTCTAGTTACAGCTGAAAAACCAAAATTAGGTTTAACATTTACTGTTCTTTCAGGAGTTTGTAATGTTATTTTAGATGTTGTTTTTATTGTTATTTTCAAATGGGGGCTTTTAGGAGCGGCACTTGCTACAGCGATTAGTCAAAGTGTAGGAGGTTTAATTCCTTTTTTTTATTTTACGCGGCCCAATACAAGTTTACTTAGGTTTAAAAAAACAAAATTACAAGCAAGGCCTATTCTTAAAGCTTGTGCTAACGGTTCCTCTGAAATGATGAGCAATATCTCTGCATCTATTGTTGGTGTTTTATATAATTTTCAATTACTTCGTTTGGCTGGAGAAAAAGGGGTTGCAGCTTACGGGGTGCTTATGTATGTAAACTTTGCTTTTTTAGCCATATTTATAGGGTATATTGTTGGAGCTGCCCCTATAATAAGTTACCACTTTGGCTATGGAAACAAAACTGAATTAAAAAGTATTGTAAAAAAGAGTTTAGTTGTTATGGCTTTTATAGGATTATCTATGTTGCTCCTTGCTCAATGGGTAGCAACACCGTTATCAAAAATATTCGTTGGTTATGATCAAGAATTGTTTGAGATGACAAGAATAGCTTTTAAAATATTTTCCCTAGCCTTTATTATAACAGGTGTAAACATATTTATATCTTCTATGTTTACAGCTCTTAATAATGGAGGGATCTCTGCTTTTATTGCTTTTATGAGAACATTAGTTTTTCAACTTTTATCTGTTCTTCTTTTGCCGTTAATTTTAGGAATTGAGGGAATATGGTGGGCTGCTGTAGTTGCAGAGGTGCTTGCTTTATTAGTTTCGTTCATTTTCTTTTTTAAAAAGAAAAAGCATTACGGATATTAATGGTTTTTATAAAAAATCTCCAAGTTTTTAACTTAGAGATCTTTTTGTCGTTTATAGTTAGTATCTAGCAGGGATAAAAACAGCCATTAATAAATATATAATTCCTATTGGTGCAAAGCCTGAGAATACTAAGAATAATAATGCTATAAAGCGGATAATACCAACATTTATTCCTAGATATTGGGCTAAGCCTTCGCAAACCCCAAAAACTACTCCATTTTGGCTTCTATATAGTTTTTTTCTATATCTTTTTTTATAATTGTTTTCTTTTTCGTCGTAATTCATTTTTACTTTTCTTCTTTTACTTTAGCTTTAAGTTTTGCTAATTCTTCTTCAATTTCATTATCTGTTTCAAGCTTTTCAAATTCATCAATATTTGAACTATGATCGAGATTAACCTCGTTTTCCATTTGCTCTATTTTTGCTTCAAGCTCATTAAACTTTTCTGAAATTTCAAAGCTGTCTGAAACTTTTAAAGTACTTTCTACTTTCTTTTTAGTTTTAGCATTTTTAGCTCTTCTAATTAAAGAATCTTGTTTATCTTTAATTTCTTTTAGCTTAATAGATAGTTGAGCAACTGATTCTTCATCACTCATTATTAGGCTCTCATAGCTTTTTAAGTCATCAAAGATTTTGTTAATTTTAATTTCACATTTCTTTTTTTCATTAAGAGCTTCTCTAGCTAAATCATCCTTTGCTTTTTCTATAGCTAATTCAGCTCTGCTTTCCCAGCGTTCTACACGGAGTTTCATATCAGCTAAGTCTTTTTCAAGAATACTTTTTTCTCTTAAGTGAGATGCTTTAGTTTTTTTTACCTGTGATAAGGTTGATTCTAAATCAGAAATCATTAGGCGAATCATTTTTTCTGGATCTTCTAATGAATTCAATGCACTGTTTACATTTGATTGCACTATGTTTTTTAATCTTTTGAAAGTTTTCATAATTTTTTTCCTTTATAATATTTAAAATTTATTTTTCTTTGTGAAAACAATAATGCATTTTATGTGCCAAACTAGTTAAAACATAGAAATAAAGCTTTTTCACTTACCTTTTGTTTAGTAAATATGGATAAAAACTATTTGTTTGGTAAAAAATACCATGTTTAAAGGGAGAGTAGTTATAATCCAACCTTTTGTTTTCACTAAAGAGTTTGTTGTTTTCTTTTTTTAACTGTTGTACATTATAATTAAATAAATCGGAGAAAATATGGCAACATTATACATGGTAGCAACCCCAATAGGAAATTTAGAAGATATAACTTTAAGAGCTTTAAACATATTAAAAAGTGTTGAAGTGATAGCTTGTGAAGACACAAGGCATACGCAAAAGTTGTTGAATAAATACGAGATACACAAAAGACTTATAGCAACGCACTCTCATAATGAAAAATCTTCAGCTAAAGGTATTGTTGGTTTATTAGATCAAGGTTTAGATATAGCTTTTGTAAGTGATGCAGGCACTCCTGCTATTAGCGATCCTGGAGCTAGGTTGGTTACTCTTGTAAGAGATGCAGGCTATAATGTTGTAGGAATTCCTGGGGCAAGTGCCTTTTCTACATTAATCAGTATTGCCGGAAATGTTGGTAAAACTTTTACTTTTGAAGGTTTTTTACCAATTAAAAAAGGAAAGCGAAATAAAAGACTCACTGTATTATTAGAAAGAGATGAAGCTTTTGTAATTTATGAATCACCTTATAGAGTAGTAAAAACTTTAGGAGAACTTAAGGACTTAGATTGTGAGAGAGTTATTGTCCTTGCTAGAGAAATGACAAAAACCCATGAAGAAGTTATTCGAGATACTGCCCAAAACGTATATGAAGATTTTAGTTCTCGACAATCTGTAAAAGGTGAATTTGCAATTTGTATTTGTCCTAAAGGAGTCAGTGTTGGAGCTGATAGAGAAGAATGATTACTGTAAAAAAACTCCTTTCTTTAAAAGAAAGAACACAAGTGAGAAAATGTTCCGCTATTTTTCATCAAGCAGCTACAACAAATTGTTTTGAAAAACCATATTTAATTGATGTTTTTAATGTTTTATACAGTGAAAAAAGCCAAAAAGTTTTATCAAAACAATTTTATGAAAGACTAGATAAGCTTAAGGCTAAGCTTATTAGTGATGAATCAAACTTTGTTGTTTATGAAGATATTTCACAACTGTTATTAAGAGCTTTAGGTAGCGAACCTTCAGATTGGGATTTTTTTGATGAAAAGGGAGATTTAAACAGTGAAAAAAGAATTATTTTAAATCACAGTCTAATTATTGATAGAATCAGAGCCCCCTTTAATATTGGATCAATTTTTAGAAGTGCAGACTCTTTTGGTGTAAAAGACATTACTCTTGTTGAAGGCAGTGCCCTTGTAACTCACCCAAGATGCATCAGAACAGCTAGAGGTACAACAGAAACTGTAAATAATAAAGTTGTTGAAGAAGAGGTGTTAATTGAACAATTAGAAAAATCAGATAAGAAGATATTTGCTTTAGAACTAGGTGGAGCTGATATAAATGAGTTTGAGTTTCCAGAAGATGGAATAGCTGTTATAGGTAGCGAAGAATTTGGAGTGAGCCCTAAATTGTTAAAGGTTTGCGATAATTCTCTTGGGAGAGTATCGATACCCTTAGGTGGCACTAAGGGCTCTATAAACGTTAGTGTTGCAACAGGAATAATGCTTCAAAAATGGTACTCAGTTTCTAGAAGTGTTAATCATTTTAAATAATTCTTTTAATGAATCATCTATTTCTCTGTTTAGTGTATCAAGAGGGAAGTTTCCTTTTTTGCCTCTTTCTCCAATTGCTCTGTTTGTTAAAATTTGCATTCCTTCATCAATGTTTTTAATAGGATAGATGTGGAACTTTCTATTTTTAATAGCTTCTTCAACTTCATAAGACAATATTAAGTTCTTAACATTTTGGATTGGAATTATAACCCCTTGTCTACCACTTAAACCTAAGCGCTTACAAGCATTATAAAAGCCTTCAATCTTTTCGTTAATTCCCCCAACTGGTTGAACAATTCCCATTTGGTTTACACTTCCTGTAACTGCAATGTCTTGTCTTATTGGAATTTCCGCTATAGCTGATAAAAGAGCATATAATTCTGAGGATGAGGCACTATCTCCATCAACTTCAGCATATGATTGTTCAAAACAAATTCCAGCATAAATTGATAGAGGGAAAGTTCTTGCGTAATGCTTTCTAAGATATCCTTCTAATATAAGAAGTCCTTTGTCATGAATTTCCCCAGAAAGACCTGCTTCGTGTTCAATGTTTACAATGCCTTCACTTCCTGGAGCAACTGTGGCTGTAATAACTGTGGGAAGACCGAAAGAGGCAGAACCTCTATCTATTATAGCTAATCCGTTTACTACACCTACTTTTGCACCCGTTAGAGAAATAAGCATTTCTCCTCTTTCTATTTCTTGATTAATTTTGCTTTCAATAAGAGATACTGTGTAGTTTCTCTCTTCAATCGCTTTTCTAATAGATTCTTCATCTATAATTGTTTTATCAAGCTTTTGGGCCCACCAGTTTGCCTCTATTAGAAGATCTGTAAGTTGAGATAATTGAGTTGTTAATTCATTTCTATGCTCACAATACCAAGCACTGTAGCGAAGTATTGCTTTTTTGCCAGAATCATCAAGTTTTAAAACATTAGTACTAGAAGAAAAGTTTTCTAAATAAGCTAGTGTAAGAGAAATGTTTTTAGGGTTTAACTCCATTGAGTAATCAAATTGTGCAGAAATTTTAAAGTGCTTTAAAAATTGCTCATCAACTTCACTAAGTTTGTTATAAACTTCTTCATTTCCAATTAAAACAACTTTTAGAGGGATGTTAGGAACTTCCGCTCTTATGTTTCTTTCTTTTAAAATACCTTTGAGAGAATAATTTTCATGTTTTATTCTAAGTTTATTTGAATCAAGATACTTCTTTAATGCTTCCCACAATCCCTCAACTTGTAATAATTCTGTAGCATATAAAACTAATAAGCCACCACAAGACTCTAAAACAGAACCGGCTTTTATTCTTTGATAAGGAAGAAGGGAATCATCTTTCTTTTCATCAATTCCTCCAAATAAAGTAATAAAGGAGGGATGATTTTCAATAACAAAAGGTCTTCTTTTCTTAAACTGATTATCAATTACAAGATTTATATGATATTTTTCACTTATTTCTTTATCTGTGCTGATAGATATTGAATGTAAGTCTTTTTTTATTAAGGATAAATGGTCAAGTATTCCTTTATCCTTATATTGTTTTTTTAAGGTCTCAATATCTGATATGGCATTTTCAATGGCGTGATCTCTATTTTTTGCTAAGTTTTCTTTTAGCTTTGTATTAAACTGTTCTAAACTGTTTTTATATTTTCTTCCAACTCCTCTATCTAATACCAACGCTTTTGGATGATCGCTGTTAATAAAGTTATGAACATATGCAATATCTTTAACATTTGTTAAATCTTTAGAGAGAGAAGATTCAACAGCTTGAACTGCAGATAATCTACCAGTTCCACTGTCTCCTGAAATAAATATATTGTATCCCCATCTATCAACATTTAGTCCCATTTCTAAAGCTTTAATAGCTCTAGGTTGTCCAATTATTTCATAGTCTTTTAGTTCGATAGTTTTTTTAGGAAGCTCAGTTATTGCAAAAGAAGCTTCTTCAAAAGTTAATTCTTTTATGTTTATTTTATGTTTTGCCATGTACGAAATATAAGGTGGTGGAAAAAGAGTGTCAACTCTATTATAATGAATTTCATGAAACGAAATGATTTAGTATGTTATTTAGATAATTATTTGGAAATAGACAAGTACAAAAGCATAGATGCTTCTTTAAACGGACTTCAGCTTGGCTCTGAAGACAGAGAAATAAAGACAATTGCTGTTGCTGTAGATGCTTGTTTAGAAACGATTTATAAGGCAATTGATGCAAATGCTGATTTCCTTATTGTACACCATGGACTATATTGGGGATCTCCAATTCCAATAAAGGGAAACTTTTACAAAAAGATCAAATTATTAATGGATAATAAGATTGATTTGTATGCCTCTCACCTTCCTTTAGACGCCCATATGGAAGTGGGAAATAATAAGGCAATGGCTACAAGATTAAATCTAATTAATGTTGAACCTGCTTTTAATTACAAAGGTGAAAACATTGGAGTTATTGGTAATTTGCAAGAAAGTAAAACTGTTGAGGAAATTGTAAGTATTCTCAATTTTACTAACCCTATAATTTTAGACTTTTGTGAAAGTGATATCAAAAGAATAGCCTTAGTTAGTGGAGAAGGAGCACATAGTATTCAAGAAGCCAACTATTTAGGAGCTCAATTGCTGGTTACTGGTGAACCCAGACACAGCCAATATCATTATTGTAAAGAAGAAAAAATCTCTATGATATGTGGAGGTCATTATGAAACTGAAACATATGGAGTTATTGATCTTGGTATTAAATTAAGCAAAAAGTACAAAGTACTAATTAAATTTATTGATGTTCCCACAGGAATTTAGGATAATAAAATATGAAAAAATATAAACATCTTTTGCTATCCTTAGCAATAATAATAGTTGATCAAATTACAAAAAGTTTAATTGTAGCTAATATAAAGTTAAATACTATTGGATATTCTTTTTTCAATGACTTTTTACAAATAATACACGTTAGAAATAATGCTGTAGCTTTTAGCTTAGGAAACACCTTATCACTACCTATAAGAACAGTATTGTTTATTTTTCTTCCTATACTAATGCTAGGTTACATCTTCTATCTAATGTATTTTGAAAAAGAGATAAGTATAACAAAGTTTCAAAGATGGCTATTAGCTGGCTTTATTGGCGGTGGTATAGGTAATTTGATTGATAGAATTTTTAGAGACTTTCAAGTTGTTGATTTTATGAGTAACAAGGTTTATGGTTTATTTGGACTGCAGAGATGGCCAACTTGGAATATTGCTGATGCAAGTATTGTAGTTTGTGCTACTTTGATGGTAATTAGTTTAATAGTTGATTTTATTCGCAATAAAAGAAGCGAATAAGTTTTAATTTATTGAAGAAGCAAAACTGGTATGATAATATTGTATTATTTAAAGAGGACTTTATGAGTAAACAGTCAAACACAGCTATTTTTATTATTGTAGCAACAATTGTAAACATTATTATAATGATAGCTATATTTCTTATCGTTTTTATAGGGGCAACCTTAATTTTTGATCTTGACGGTGGTATAGCTGCTATAGTGCTAGGATTATCATTTGTTGCAGCAATTGGTGGGAGTATATTTATCTATTCGAAACTAGTTCGTTGGGCTATTAATAAGTTTAATTTGGAAGATAAATTAATTCCATTGTTTTCAAAAAACAAAAGGCGATAGATAATAATGATGCATCAATCTTTAGAAACTTTTAATAGTTTAAGTTGGTATCCATTTTCAGACGACCCGATACTTGATGCAAATCTTTTCACTCCTCGTCTTTGTGATCCAACATTTATTTTACCAAAAGATTCCCCTGATAATATGTGGCATCTTTTTGCTCATAACTGGATTGGTGTACAGCATTATGTTAGTAATAATGGATTAGATTGGCAAAAAAGCAAAATGATAGAGCTTAGAGGTCATTCTCCATTTATTTTTTTTAACAAAGGCTTTTGGTATCTAATTTATGAAAAGCATGACTCTACTCCAGATAGTTTAAATTGGAATGACTTTAAGGAAAATGAGAAGAAAATATCTCGAAGTAGAATTGAAATTTGTTATACAGAGGATTTAGTTAATTTTAGTAAACCTCAAATTTTGTTTGATAGCAAAGATGTTCCCTTTTCTTCAGATGGTTTAGATCGTCCTAGGTTATCAAGACCACAATTGTTTTTTGATGAAAAACTAGGCTATCGATTATTCTTTGGTGCTTCTCATGTGCTAATGAAAGATACAAAGCAAAAAGCTACATTACACTTTGCAATGGCAAGTAGTGATTCTCTATTAGGTACATATAAATTAGAAAATGATAATAAACCCCTAATATCCCCAAATGCTGATGATAAGTATAGAAGCTTAGCAACAGGAAGTATTCGAGTAGTTCCAATTAAAGATGGTGGCTATGTGGCATTTGAGTGTGCTTTTAGCTGGGATAAAGAAAAAAACAAAAGTATAAGTACCTTAGTTCAAATAGAGAGTAAAGATGGTTTTGACTGGAAATATTCAGACAAAAAACCCTTGCTTTCTCTTCCAGAAACAGGTTGGGCTTCAAGACATGTTACAAGCTGTGATATAAGGTATATGGACGATGATTACTGCTATTATTGCTATTATTCAGCAAACGCTGTTGTAAAATGTGGTCCTTTTTCTTACGTAAAAGAATCTTTAGGGTTGCTTTTAGGAAAAAACCCAAATCTAAGAAAAGTATTTAACGACTAGTTTACAATATTTGTACAGTACCACTTTTCTTTTTAGATAACTTTAATTCCTTTTTTATTTCTTTTTGAAGTTTTTTATTAGTAATTAATTTGATATTAGATAAATTTTTCCCATTTACAAATTGTGAAACAGCACATTCCGCCTCTTCATTACCAACAGCCATTGGGTAGTTGATAAATCCATGATATGCATTTTTAGCTTCAAGATAATTGACGGGAGTATCAGCTGATGCTAGTGCATCGGCGTAAAGCATAGCATCGTCTCTTAAAGGATCAATTTCAGCACTAATAATAAGAGTTTCAGGCAATCTTGAATGGTCTTTTGCTAGTAAAGGAGAAAAGTTTGGATTTAATAAGTCCTTTGGTTCTGATTGATATTGTTCAATAAAGAAGCTAATTTCAGATTTGCTTATAGTTGGAGTAACAGCATATTTTTCATAACTGTCTGTTCTCATTCTTGCGTCAGTTATTGGATATAGTAAAATTTGTCCTGCTATTTTAGGCCCTTTTCTGTCTCGGGACAATCTAGAAACACCAGCACAGAGGTTCCCTCCTGCAGAATCCCCCATAATAAATATTCTATCTGGATCGACTCTCCAATATCTAGCTCCTGTTGATGCCCATTGTAAGGTGCTATAACAGTCTTCTAAAGCTGTTGGAAATTTAAACCTTGGTGCTAATCTATAATCAACTGCCAAAACTCTCACATTAGTTACTTCAGCCATTCTAGAACAGTAGTAAGAGTATAATTCCATATTGCCCCAAATCCAACCACCACCATGAAAGAATACAATTAATGGAGTTAATCCACCCCTATCAACAGCATTTTCTTTTTCAAATAAATACCCTGTTACAGCTCCACCATCAACAGGGATAATAAATGTTTTTTTTGATATATTTTTTGTATGTTTTTTTAAAGCCCTTCGAACCCAAAAGTTGGTAGGTAAGCTCCCATCATTAAGCTGATCGATTTTTTGCTGGGTTAGGTACCTTAAATCAGATGCAGTTTTATTTTTTTTAAGAACTTTTATTAGCTTATTTAATTTCTTATTAATCTTATAACTCATAACAATTATATTACTTCAACAACTATAGTAAGGCAAGCGCTGATGAATATTTATAAATTTATTATTCAAACAAATGCAAAATTAACTATAATTAATCAAAATTATTGTACATATAGTAACTTTTTTGAGATAAAAAAATGTCTTTTTGTATAAATAGTTAGGCATTTATTGCAAAAAAATGAAAATGAATTATAATGAACTCTATGGAAAAAGTAACTTTAATTAAAGATTATAAACTAGGTGAAAACTTTATACCCACAGAGTTTTTAAAAGAAAATAGTGATGAATTCGTATTTAGAAACAAGCAGGTAGATAAAAAGCCTTGGAGAAATTTAACTGATAAAGAGATTAAGATATTAATTGAAAATGGCAGTAGTGCCTCTTCATGGCAAACAGTTTTAGTATGCGACCCCTTTGATCCCACTCTTATAGTCCGCTCTAGCTTTTATGGCTTAGTTAGAATAGGAAAGGTAGAAAAGGGGTTTTTAAAGTATCATGATTTTACTTTTTCTCAAGGTATTTTTGATAGTTTAG
>CAZHNE010000003.1:31001-57314 GCA_964533775.1 uncultured Spirochaetaceae bacterium
GGGTTTTTAAAGTATCATGATTTTACTTTTTCTCAAGGTATTTTTGATAGTTTAGTTATTGCATGTGATATTGGAGATAATTGTGCTATTAATAAATGCCATTATATTAGTCATTATATAATTAGGGATAGAGTTATTCTCCATCAAATAGATGAAATGCAAACAACAAATCACGCTAAGTTTGGTGTTGGAATTGTAAAAGATGGAGAAGATGAGAGCGTTAGGGTATCAGTCAACATTATGAATGAAACAGGAGGTAGAAAAATCTATCCATTTGTTTCTTTAACTTGTGGTGATGCCTTTCTTTGGGGTAGTTATCGCTCTGAATTAAAATTAATGCAAAAGTTTGACGAATTTACAAAAAAGACTATGAGCTCTAAACGAGGGTTTTATGGAGTGGTGGATTCAGAATGTGTAATTAAAAGTTGTAGAATAATAAAAGATGTGAAATTTGGTCGGTGTGCTTATGTAAAAGGAGCTAACAAGTTAAAAAACTTAACTATAAGTTCAAGTGAAGATATGCCTACTCAAATAGGAGAAGGTGTTGAGTTAGTTAACGGTATTATAGGAGAGGGATGTAGAATATTCTACGGTTGCAAAGCTGTAAGGTTTGTAATGATGGATAACTCTCATTTAAAATATGGCGGACGATTAATTAATTCAGTTTTAGGAGAAAATTCAACAGTCAGTTGTTGCGAAGTTTTAAACAATTTAGTTTTCCCATCTCACGAGCAACATCATAACAATTCTTTTTTGGTAGCCTCTACTATTAAAGGACTATCAAATATGGCAGCTGGGGCAAATATTGGATCTAATCATAATAGTCGAGGAGCCGATGGTGAACTAGTGGCAGAAAGAGGCTTCTGGCCAGCCCTCTCTAGCACTTTAAAACATAATTGTAAATTTGCTCCTTATACTTTAATTGTTAAGGGCGATTATCCAAGTGAGTTAAATATATCTCTTCCTTTTTCCCTTGTAAGCAGTGAAGGTAATAAAAGGCAAATTATGCCAGCTTACTGGTGGTTATATAACTTATATGCACTAGAGCGAAATACATATAAAATTAAAGATAGAGATAAGAGAACTGTTATAAAACAAGTTGTAGAAAATCATTATTTAGCGCCAGATACGGCACTCTCTATAATTAAAGCTAGAAATAAACTAAAAGTTTTAGTAGCAAAAGCAAAGTATAAAGATACTTTTGATAATAAAAAGTTAATGGAATTAGGATCTAATCTATTAAACTTTGACAAGTCTATTATTGATACGTTGGACGTTGTGAGTTTAGATAGTGAAAATTCAAAAATACCAGTAAAGATACTAAAACCATATGAAGCATATCATGCATATAAGGAAATGATTATTTATTACGGAGCTAGGGAAGTTTCTTCTTGGTGTAATAAATATAATATTTCTCTCTGTGAACTACAAAACGAAACATCAGGACATTTAAAGCCATGGGTTAACATTGGTGGTCAAATTGTAATGGAAGAAGATGTTGACAAATTAAGAGCTGATATTAGAAACGGTGTTATAAATAGCTGGAAAGAAGTACATAATGTATACAAAGAGTGGGATATAAGCTATGAAAAGAACAAGGTTGATAATGCCCTAGGTGTTTTAAAGTATAGTTTAAACGTTAATTACATTGATGAAAAAGCCTGGAATAAGATTAAAGACAAGGCAATTAGAACACGAAAGTTTATAGAAGCTCAAGTTTTTCACACAAGAATGAAAGATTATAGTAATCCCTTTAGATCAATAACTTATAGAAACTCTTGCGAAAGAAACATTGTTCTTGGATCTGTTGAGGACAATTCTTTTATAAAAGAAAGCAAACAAATCACTGAGGATTTAATTAGAAAGGTGAACAGTGTTAGAGTAAAATAAGAACAAATAAAAAAGATATACCTATTAGCTTAAAACAAAGGTATATCTGTTTTATAAAACTGTATTAAGCAGTTATAGAAAATTAATTTCTATTGCTTCTTTTTCTTTTATTGTTTTTTACATAAACAACTTGCACACCATTTTTACCTAAATCTTCTCGTCTTGTCTCAATAGTGTCTATTGAATCTAAGAATGGTGTCATTTTTGAGAACCCATAGTTTCTTACATCGAATTCAGGAAATCTTTTTACTAAAATAGATCCTAAAGTTCCAGCATTAAGCCAACCGCTCTCGTCACTTGTTTCATTAACAATAGTTTTTATAGCTTTAATAATAGGTTGTAATTCCGGAATTTGTTTTAACTGAGGTTTTGATTGAGCTCCTGCACTTTCTGGGCAATCTTCGTCACTTTCTGCAGCGCATAGTAACTTATCAAGAAATTTAAATTTATCACAAGCTACAATAAAAGGTTTGGGTGTTTTGCTCTCTCCCATACCTATTACAGTCTTTCCTGATTCTCTTAGTCTCGAAGCTAATCTTGTAAAGTCACTGTCAGATGAGATAAGACAAAACCCATCAACATTTGAGGTATATAATATATCCATCGCATCTATAATCATTGCACTGTCTGTTGCGTTTTTACCTTTAGTGTAACTGTATTGTTGAATAGGAATAATTGAATATTCTAATAAAACCTTTTTCCATTTTGTGTCGCCTCTTGTCCAGTCCCCATAAATTCTTTTGTATGTAGCAGTTCCTTCTTTAGATATTTCATCAAATATTATATTTATATAATTTGAACTAATGTTGTCAGAATCTATTAGAACAGCAAAGCGTTTTTCCTTTTCCATGTCCTTTCCTTTTTGTTTTCTTTAATTGTTTGTTATAATGATAACCTAAAAAGTAAAATAATGCTATTTAAGATTTAGCATATAACAAATCAAGCAATAAATATTTGTCTAAATTGCATTAACAGCATAAGATAGAGCTAATATGGTAGTGTTAACTTGAAAATATCAACCAAATATGGTTATTTTCTATAAAGAGTATTACAATATTGAGTTATAACTTCATATTTAAGCAGAGGGTAAAATGGGTACAGAAAAAATATCTGATTATTTTGGTTCGCTAGTTTTTGGCGCAGATGCCATGAGAGAAAGACTTCCTAAAGATGTATATTTTGAATTAAAAGAAACCATTAGAAATGGTAAAGATTTAGATATAGACATAGCTAATGCGGTAGCACATGCAATGAAGCAGTGGGCATTAGAAAAGGGAGCGACTCACTATACTCATTGGTTCCAACCAATGACAGGTATTACTGCGGAAAAGCATGATTCCTTTATAACGCCAACTAAAGATGGTAGAATGATTTTATCGTTTTCTGGCAAAGAATTAGTTAAAGGAGAACCTGATGCATCTTCTTTCCCTTCAGGAGGCCTTAGAGCAACATTTGAAGCTAGAGGATATACAGCTTGGGATCCAACTAGCTATGCTTTTTTAAAAGACAAGACTTTGTGTATACCTACAGCTTTTTGTTCTTACAGTGGCGCTATTTTAGATAAAAAAACCCCGTTGCTTAGAAGCATGGAGTTGTTAAAAAAACATACTTTAAGAATTGTTAAACTTTTTGGAAACAACGATATTATTAATATTATTCCTACAGTTGGACCCGAACAAGAATACTTCTTAATTGATAAAAAACTTTTTGAAAAAAGAAAAGATTTAAAATATACAGGACGAACTTTAATTGGTGCAAGAGCTCCTAAAGGCCAAGAATTAGATGATCATTATTTTGGTAACCTACGTCTAAGAGTTAGTGCATATATGCAAGACTTGGATAAGGAACTATGGAAATTAGGAATATATGCAAAAACTCGCCATAATGAAACTTCTCCAGCACAACATGAATTAGCTCCTGTTTATACAACAACAAATGTAGCTTGTGACCATAACCAAATAACAATGGAAATAATGAAAAAGGTTGCTGATAAACATGATCTTTCTTGTTTGCTTCATGAAAAACCATTTGCTGGTTTAAATGGTTCAGGTAAACATAATAACTTCTCTTTATCAACAGAGAGAGGTGTAAACTTATTAGAACCTGGCGATAATCCTAAAGATAATGCACAGTTTTTGTTAATTTTAGTTGCAATTATAAAAGCAGTTGATGAATATCAAGACTTGTTAAGAGCAAGTGTTGCTAGCTGTGGTAATGACCACAGATTAGGTGCTAATGAAGCGCCACCAGCTATTGTTAGTATGTTTTTAGGAGATGAATTAACTTCTATATTAGAAGACTTATCCGAAGGAAGAATCGCTGTAGGGGTAGAGAAATCTTCTATGGTTTTGGGGGTGCATGTACTTCCAGATTTTCCAAAAGATACAACAGATAGAAACAGAACATCTCCATTTGCTTTTACTGGAGATAAATTTGAGTTTAGGATGTTGGGATCTTCTTTAAGTGTTTCAGACCCTAATACAATAATTAACACAATTGTTGCTGAAACTTTAAAAGAGTTTGCTGATACATTAGAAGCTGCTGATGACTTTGATTTAGCTATGAGAGATCTTGTAAAAACAACTTATAAAAAGCACAAAAGAATTGTGTTTAATGGCAATAACTATAGCGATGAATGGGTAAAAGAAGCTAATAAAAGAGGATTACTTAATCTTAAATCAACAGTAGAGGCAATCCCTGTTTTTGCTTATGAAAAAAACATTAAACTATTTGAAGAAAGTGGCATTCTTTCTAGAGAAGAACTTGTCTCAAGATGTGATATATTATTTGAGCAATATGAGAAGTCTATTAATATTGAGTCGCTAACTTTAATTGATATGATTAGAAAAGAAATCTTACCTTCATGCCAAAAATATATGGGAGAATTAGCATCTTCTATAAATGAAACTATAAAGTTAGTTCCTAATGTTAATGTTAATTCAAGTGTAAGGACAGTTAAAATTATTGCAAATCTTGTCGAGAGCTTAAACACTAGAGTAAAAGAGTTGGAGCTCAGTGTTGAAAATACTAAAAGAAAGACTGATTTAGCGCAAAGAGCAACAGCTTTTTATGAAGTAGTTTGTCCATCCATGATTAGAGTAAGGGAAATAAGCGACCAGTTAGAGCTAGTTATCCCATACGACTGTTGGCCAATTCCTGGATATGGAGAATTACTTTATTCAGTTTAGGCTAAAGAGACAAGCTATAATCATATCTTAGTAAAAAAGCATTCACTTTCTTTTTGATAGCCTGAAAGCTAGTTAGTGGCCTTGTTTTATATACTTAATATAAGTGTGAGGTATTTATCTTAAATATTTAGTCACATTTTTTATTAAAACATAATAGAGTAAAGTTAAAGATTCTAGATATTTAATATCAAAATAAATACCATTTATTTTCAATTAGCCTTTAATTAAAATGTTTAATATTATTAAAAACAATGCTAGAATTGCTACTAATAAAATAGGAGAAACCGCCTTGACTGATAATGATTTAAATACTCTAATTGACTTATATTATGCGAGTGTAGATTTTGCAATAAGTCAGCATAATATAAATCCAAGAACTAGAAGTTTTGATAGCCAATTAAATAAATTCATAGCTAACAGAGGCAAGCAACTAGGAACATTTTTGGAAGATGGAAAAGTTCTTTTAACCTTAGAAGGAAAAGAAGATTTGGGGGCAAAAAATCCCAGAGTTAAAAGAGGATGTCTTCAATATTATTATTTAGAAAAACAAGATTTAATAGCATATATCGGCTTTCGAACTACTTTAAGAAAAAACAAAATCCCTAAAAACCCACAAGTAATATTTTTATCATTATATTTAATGGAAATTATTAATGATTTTTATTCTTCTAGTTTTGAAGAAAAAATGAAACTTGTCAAATCTGTTGATAAGCTATTTTTAAAGGGCGCAAAGTTTAAAAAGATAATTAGAGAAGCATACGAAGTTTTGTTTCTTCAATGTTTAGAGCCTTATTCAGTAAATGAGTTTAAAGAAAGATATAAAATAAAAGATGTTTTTGTAGATTATAGTGAAGACGAAAATATTTTTGATAGGAAAAAGTTTATATTCAACAGGTCTGTTAAAAAACTAAGTTTAAGCAGCATTGATTTGTTTTTACTAAAAAGTTCTTTTAATAAAGTGCTACAAGAGGCAATTGATGCTAACTACGTGGCAACTCTCAGTGTAATGACTGAGCCAATAGAAGAACTTATTGAGATAAGATATTCTAAGTTTTCTTCTTTTGCAATTAACAAGCTATATGCAAAATATCCAATACAGGTAAATAAAAAACTATATGATAAAGATGGAGGAATTATAATAGTTTCAAAAGGACGTTTAGTAGTGTTAAAAAATCCAGAGTTTAGTGAAACAAGCTTTTCTGACTTTTTAAAACTAGTAAAAAACAATTTTAGAAGAATTTTAAATAATGAAGAGATAGTGGAAGATGATAATACTTATTATTACTACAAGCCTAATTTAGAAAAAAAGAAAGAAGAGGAATTTAAAATTCAGAAAATTGTACAAGCTTGGATAGATGCAAACCCTTATTGTGAAAAAGCTTATGAACAATCTGTTGACTATTTAGAACACCTTAAGCAAAGAAAAGATTTTAAGTTAAATTTAAATGAAGTGGAAAAGGTTAGAAAAAAAAGCGCCAAAATACAAGAAAAATTGATAATTGAAGATGAAGAGACTTCAAAAGAAGATAAAATAAAGACTTTAGGTGGGAATAAGGAAGAAACTAAAGATAGTAGCCAAACCTCTTACTTTGAAAACCTCAAAAGAGTAAAAACACAAAGAAAAACTAAAGTAAAAGATTTTGCACAAAGTGGTAATAAAAATATTTTTAAAGATAAAAACACACATGCAAGTGGGGAAGGTTTAACAAATACTCAAAATAAGTATGTTGAAATGGTAAATAGCTTTACGGAAGTTGAATATCTAGTTTTTGTTCAACTTGTTTTTGGAACTACAGAGCAAGCAAATAAAATCGCAAAATCTAATAACGTTATGCTATCTTTGTTAATAGACAATATAAATCTCAAAGCATCAGAACATATTGATGACATTATTATAGAAGAGTTTAGTATAATAGAAGATTATAAAGAAGATCTAATTAAATCATTTTCTTAAGGACATACAATGAGCAATGAAGTTAAATTTAAATTACCACCAAGAAGAATAGCAAATAGCTTAATGAATTCATTAAGAGGTGGCGTTGTTCCAAGAGATGGAGCTGAATATATCGCAGTAGGACGAGATCAAGAGCTAGAAGCAATACTTGCTGATATAAACATCATACAAGATGGGGGTGCCTCTTTTAGGTTTATTGTAGGTCCTTTTGGAGCAGGCAAGAGCTTCTTGTTTTCTATAATTAGATCTCATGTTACTAAAAAAGGCTTTTTAGTAATGGATGCAGACTTCTCTCCTTCTAGAAGGTTAACTGGAACAAAGAAAGAAGGATTAGCTACATATAGAGAGTTGATTAAAAATTTAGCATCAGCGACAAAGCCCTCTGGAGGCGCTCTTTCTTTAGTCTTGGATAAATGGATTAATCAAATCAACTTTGAAGCAAGAGAAAAGAGTATTGAGGAAAAAGATAGAATTGCTTGGGCGTTAAATCAGATATATAAAAGATGTAATGATATTAGAGAATTGGTTCATGGTTTTGAGTTTTCCAAACTACTTGCAGCATATTATTTAAGCTACGAAGAAGGAGATTTGGAAAAAAGAGACAATGTTTTAAAATGGTTTAGAGGCGAATATCAATACAAAAGAGAAGCAAAAAAAGATTTAGGAGTTAACATAATCATAAGTGATGAAGATTGGTATGAATATATAAAGCTATTTGCAATATTTGCAAAGCAAGCAGGTTATGAAGGGCTTTTAGTTCTTTGTGATGAAATGATTAACTTATCTAAAATCTCAAACAAAATTGCAAGACAAAATAACTATGAGAAGCTTTTAGCAATGTATAACGACACCTTGCAAGGCAAAGCTAACTATATTGGAATAATTATGGGAGCAACTCCCAATAGCCTAGAAGATCAACGCCGTGGTGTATTTAGTTATGAAGCACTACGAAGTAGGCTCTCAAAGGGCTCTTTCTACAATGAAAGTATGATAGATTTACTTTCCCCTATAATAACAATACAAAAGCTTACTGAGAGTGAGTTATTCGTTTTGTTAGAGAGATTAACTAAACTTCATGCCTTTTTATTTTCTTATAAGGAGAGTGTTAGTGCTGAAGATATTAAAACATTTCTTTCTTGCGAGTTAAATAGAATAGGAGCTAAAGAAAAGATTACTCCTCGTGAGATAATAAGAGATTTTATTGAAGTCTTAAACTTATTACATCAAAATCCATCTATGACTGTTTCTTCTATTTTAGAGCTAAATAGTTTTAGCTTTAGTGAACCCCTAATTGAAGATGGTGAAGAAGAAGTTGAAGATGAATTTACTTCTTTTACAATTTATTAATTATGGATAATTATTATAAACTCGCACCATATATTCAGGATTACATATATAGCAATAAATGGAGCGACTTAACAGATATTCAAAAAAAAGCAATTCCAGAAATTCTGGAAAGCGATAATAATGTTTTACTAGCTAGTCAAACAGCTAGTGGTAAAACAGAGGCTGCATTTTTTCCAATATTAACTGATTTGCATAATAATCCTAGTAAAACAATTAGCGTGATATATATCAGTCCGTTGATAGCCTTAATAAATGATCAGTTTGAAAGACTGTTTGATTTACTTGATTTGCAAAATATTCCTTTAGTTCGCTGGCATGGACAAAGTTTAGTCTCTCCAAAAATGAAAATAGTAGAAAACCCAGAAGGTATTATTCAAATAACACCTGAGTCCTTAGAAGCTCTGCTAATGAGAGAAGGAAGAAATATCAATTATCTTTTCTCGGATTTAAGATATGTTGTAATAGATGAAATTCATTCTTTTATGAACAATGAAAGAGGACTACAAGTTATGTCCTTAATATCTAGAATTGAGCATTTAATAAACAGAGGTGTTAGACATATTGGCTTAAGTGCAACATTGGCCTCTTATGATCAAGCAGCAGCTTTTTTGAGCCTTAGCAATAAAAAAAAGTGCAGCATTTGTGTTGGAGAAGAAAAACCTACAGCTCTTAAACTAAGTATTCAAGAGTATAACTATTACAATAGAAATGAAAAAGATACAGGTGTGTTAGGTCTTGAGCAACCAATTTTGAAAAAAATCTATAACCTTGCAAAAGGAAAGAAAAGTATAGTTTTTGCTAATTCAAGAAAAGATGTTGAATCTATTACAGCTGGATTAAAAGATATTGTTAAAGAAAGGTCTGATGATTTAGCTGTATATGCTCATCACGGATCTCTTAGTAGAGTCCAGAGAAATGAAGCTGAAGAAGCTCTTAAAACAAAAGATAGGGTTTGTGTTGGAGCTACTATAACACTAGAACTAGGTATTGATATTGGTGAGTTGGATTTAATTATTCAACAGGGAGAAGCTTTATCAGTATCGTCTTTTGTTCAACGTTTAGGAAGAAGTGGGAGAAAAGGACAAGAGAGAGTAATGGCATTTGTTCTTAAAAAAAGAAGCAATCTTTTTAATAGGTTTCCCTTATTTTTCCCAATTGATTTAATAAAAACTATAGCGATTGTAGAATTATATATTAAAGAACAGTGGATAGAGCCAATACATACTTTAAAACATTGTTACTTTTTACTCTTGCACCAAACATTATCAACGATTAAATCTCTAGGAGCATTAGCTCCGAGTACTTTAGCTAGAAGAGTTCTTTCAATAAATATTTTTAAAGCTATATCAACAGAAGAGTTTAAAACTCTTTTACAAAAAATGATTGATGATGAGCTGTTAGAAATAATGGAAGACGGATCTATTAACCTAGGGGAAAAAGGTGAAAGTATTACTAACTACTATGACTTTTACTCAGTCTTTATTGCAACTAAAGAAATGAATGTAAAGTTTCAAGATAAAGTAATTGGAACTATTGGCAAAGATGTAAAAGAGGGAGACAGGATAGTTTTATCTTCTTTGAGGTGGAAAGTTGTCGATATCGATATAGATAAACTAGAGGTCAGGGTTGTTGAAGATGGTGTAGGCGGCGAAGCAAAATGGGATAGCGACTACTATATTAATTGTGATATTAAAATTTTAAAGAAAATGAAAAGTATTCTCTCCTCATCACAGAAGTTCCCTTATTTAAATAAAACAGCCCTCAATTATTTAGAACAAAGTAGATTGCGCTTTAAATCCCTAAACTTAGATACAGCTATTATAATAAAGAGTGAGAAGAATGTTTATTCACTATTTACTTGGTTTGGTTCTAGAGAATTAAGAGCCTTATCTTTAGCTTTAGAAAGTGAGGGTTACAACACTAGCATTGATAATGATTTGTGTTTGAATATAGAAAAACCAAATATCGACTGCAGAGTATTGCTAAATTCTTTAGAGAAAATATCAAAAGACAAGAGCAATCCTCTTAAGTTAAAGTTACCAAAATCTTTAGTTTATAATAAGTTTAAAAATGATAAATATCTTTCTTATGAATTAGCTAAGAAACAGTATTTAGACTATTTTTGTGATTTCGAAAAAATGAGAGTAGAATTAAAATCTTTGTTGAATATTCCAAAACGGGATAGGGAAAAACTATTTTATTGTATAGATTGACGGGGGTGAATTTACACACTATTCTTTGCCTATGGAAAATCTAGTAGAAGATAAACAAAAAGCTATTCAATTAGCAAATAAGCTTGGGCAAGAAGCTGCTCAGAGTGAAATAAATAAAATGGAAACAAAACTTCCTAACATGAAAAAAGGACCAGTTGCAAAGATTTGGCATAAGGTTACTGATATTTATAGTGCTTTTATGAGTGATGAAACCCCTGCTAGTGTAAAAGCATTACTTATTGGATCGCTACTGTATCTAGTTTTGCCTATTGATGTTGTACCTGACTTTATTCCTGTAGCTGGATTACTTGATGATGTAGCTGTTTTGACTTATGCATGGACTAAACTATCTAAACTAGGGAAATTAGGCCATCATATTGCTAAACCTATTCTTGATAAAACTGTTTCTGAAAAGGTTCAAAGTTCAATAACTAGTGCTTATAAAAAAGCATTCGAGTTTGGCAAAATTAAATTAGAAGAAATATTAGAAAAAAAGGCTAAACAAACAGTAAAAAATTCAATAATTAGTTTAAGTCTTTTTGTAGTAGCAATTATCTTTTTATCCTTTGGGTCGCAAGAAGGAGCCTTGATAGCTTCAATCATTATTATATTTATCGTACTTAGAACTTTATTTACAATTATTAAAGCTCTTCCTATGGTTTTTAGGATTATAAAAATATACTTTAGAGAAAAAAACATAGATGAAACAATAGCCTCATATATGAAAGAAACATATCCCTTTATTGCACCAATAGAAACTTTAAAAAACAAGGTTAAATTCTTTAAAGATGTTCCTGATTTAAAAGAGTTGGTTTATTTGCAAAGGCAAGCGCTAAAAAAAACAATTCTAAAAGTTGTAATTACAGTTGCTCTAGCTATAGCGTTAGCCTTTTTATTTAAAAGAGTTTTGATTTTTTATACAGACTATAACTTTGTTGAAATACTATATTTACCTTTTGCAAAGCTAATTAACTTGTTTAGCTAAGCAAGGTTTATCTTTATATGACTAGTGGGGATTTTCTCTTGTTCTAGTCTTAGATTGTTTGATTGTATATATTCAAAAGCTATTAGCTCCTCAACTGTTAAATTATCTAATATTCCAGTATAAGTTTTTCCCTTAATACAATATTTTTTAAATAAGTTTATTGTCTCCATATTCATAAAAACACTTTCGGTATTTGGATATATTTTTCTAAACATTGAAAGAATAGCAAACCCGTGTTCATCAATATCGCCAAAGTAGTATAAGTTATTTTGGCTAAGGTATTTATTATCTTTAAAGCTAAGTATAGAAAAGCCGCCTGAATATAAACAAAGATCATTTTCAGCAAGAGGAAAGTTGTAGAAGGTAGTTTCATTTTCGACTATGAAAATACGAGAGGCAGAGTGGGTAAAAGATTCAAAATCTTTTGGAGTTAAATAAATTGTATCACTTGTACAGCTCTCTCTGTTTCTGTTATCTAAAATGTTAAAAGCACTCTTTCCTCTAATTTTTAAAATAAAGCTTTTATCTATTAAACCTAACTTTTGGTATTTATTATCAACATTTAACAAAGTTATAAAATTACTCACAAATGATGTTATAATATTGATATTGTTTTCTAAAAACTTAGTAGGTACAGGTATAGGAAGCTCTCGTTGGTATAAATTGCTTTGAGGATTATTAATTAAAAAAGATGTAATTAGAGTAGTATTTTTGCAAAAAGAAGTGCTCCATTTTGATATTTTAGAAATATTAGACAATATAATTTTCTCATTTATTGGTAGCTTTTCTTTTAAAAAAGATATGTTAGATTTAAAGGCTTCTGTTTGCTTTTCCTTATCGATAAATTTAATATAATCTTTTTCTGTTTCAAAAAATACTTTTGTAATTTTAATTTGCTTTTTTTCTTCATATTCAAAAGAATAACCAAAACCAGTTTTGTTTTTACTGTTTTTAAATAAATCTTCGAATGTTTTTAAGGCATCAGTATAGTCTAATTGAGAAAACTTCTTATTCCCCCTAATGTTTAAGGGGAAAAGATTAGTATTATTTACTAAAGCTTTTAGATAAGTATTGTATTTATTTAAAGCCTTTTTTTTAATTGTTTCCTTTGTTAACATTTTCTAATTCTTCTTTTTTTATGCTATGGACAAACGAGTGTTTCCCGTCTTCACATATCGTGATTTGAACGCTTTTTATATATGGTTCAACAAGATTAACTTTATCCATTGGAGTAACTACCATTAATTGTAAATCCATTGTTTTAAACAAGTCCATTGCATATCTACTATTAGTATCGTCACTCTTACTAAAAGCTTCATCAACTATAACGAATCTAAATGATCTAGCACTGTTGTCAAAGTTAAACACATCAAATTGATGGGCAATTGCTGCTGCTAATATTGTATAAGCCAATTTAGCCTTCTGTCCACCAGAAATAGCTCCACTATCTTTGTAAAATCTAATTTGCTCTAATGTTTCATAGTTATATTCTTCAACTGCAAATTGGTACCAGTTTCTTACATCAAGAACCTTTTTAGCAAAGCGATCATTATTTTTTAGTGTATTTACTAAATCATCAACAGCTAGGATAAACTTTTCATTTGCTTTTTGTTGTTCATCTTTTCCTAAAGCAGCTATTCCTGGATCAGGAATTGCTTTATCTAGTATGTTTTTAAATTTTCTTATTTCTTTATCTCTTACAGTTTCTATTGTTAATCGAATTTTAGTCTTTGCTTCTTTTTGATATTCAATACTGTTGAGACTTTCATTAAGGTCAAATATGTTTTCTTTTATTTTTCTGTTCCAATCTTTTAAGCTGGAATTAAGATCAATAATATCTTGTTGTATTTGACGAGTTCTTAAATTTGAAAACTGCTCTTTATATTTTGGAAGAGAGTCTGTTTGTAATTTATTTAATAACCTTTCAAATAATTCAATTTCTTCAATGCCATCAGGTAAGTCGCTAGTGTCACTTGCCCAAGAAGGATATTCTAGAGTTATAGATGAGCTAGGGTTTTTAAACTGGTTTATTTTTGTATAAAGTTCTTTTTTTACCTTATTTAGTTCTTCGTCAAAATACTTTATTTCATTGTAAACTTTATCTTCTATCTTTGTCTTATAATAAGAAACTTCCTCAACTCCAGAAAACGCTTTAGGAATATTATATTCAGTTTGCATTTGAGAGATAGGCTCAAATAAAGAACTTAAATCTTGGTTGAATAAGTTTTCATCAACACGTTTTTTTCTCGCTTCTTTTATAGATAGAGCAGATTGTGTAGCTCCTATTTGTTGGTTGAGATTTCCAATTAAATATTCTAACTCTTGTCTTCTACTGTTTTTAGCAGCTAAATCATTTTTTAATTCTTCTAAATCAGAAGAAGCATTTTTTAATTCTAGCAATTGTGCATCAATATTCTCAATTTGAACTGTGTGTTTGCTTATGTTGATAGCTGAGTAGTCTTCTACCTCAGAGAAATATATGAAACTAGTAAGTTGCTTAGTTGTTTTGTTAATTAGGGATATTTGATTTAGAATATCTTTTTCAAAAGTCTTTAATTGATTGTTTAAGTCAGCTACTTTTTCTTTTAATCTAAGAATCTTTTTTTCAGTTTCCCACCCTAATATATGAAGGTCTAATTCTTCATTTGTTAAAGCTTTTATAAATGTATTGTTAATATTTAGTAACGAGGTTTCCCCAAATGTATTATCAGCACTTAGGACAATTTCTTTATTTGAAGAAAAAGCGTGGTTAAAATGTTTACTAAGGAATGTTTCAATAAACGCTCTATATTCATAATCTTCTTTTACCTCTAGCATTAGATTAGAAAATGTTGGACAGCTATCTTCTTCGAAAATAATCTCATCAGTATCATCGAAAATATTGAGTTGATCTCTGTCATCGCCGTTTTCTAGTAAACAAGTATTAACATCTTCGACAATTATAATTTTTATAGTTTTATCTAGTTCTTTTTCATACAAGTAGTTTGCTATTTTGATAGCATGTTGAGGAAGTACTACAATAGATAATGCAATGGGTCTAATTAATGACTCTAGTGCCAATGACTTATCTAAAGCAATATCTTGTACACGAACTAATTCACCAAAAAAGGGGATGTCTTCTACATCTAAATTAGTTTCTCTAAGGATATCATCTCTTATTTCTAAATACTCTAAAGGAATGTTACTTTGCTTTTTCTCAATGGCTACTAGTTGAGTGTTAATAGTCTCAATGTTTTTAGAGACAATGTTTTTTAAGCTAATGAGCTCGTTTTTATCTTCTTCTAGCTTTTCAAGCTTGTTTTCTAGGATAGATATTTTTGAAGTTGCGTTGTTCTTTATTTTTACAAACTCAGGTTCACTTGTAGGAAAATCCAGATGTAAAACTTTTAAATTCTTTTTATACGAATCAACTTGAGGTTGCATTAGGTTAACTGTTGTAGTTAAATCCCGTCTTCTTGTTGATAAGTAGTCGATTTGTTTTTCTCTTTCATCTGAAAGCAGAGTTTGCTTTATTTCATTTATACTATCTTCAAGTTGGTCTTTTTCTTCTTTGCTGTTTTTAATGTTAATTTCAAGAGTTTGTAAGTTTTCACTATATTCATCAATTTCTTTTGTAAGAATAGATAATAATGTTTGATCTTCCCAGGTTGGTAAATACTTATCTTTTATAATTTCTTTCTTTTCTTTTTTTGTTGAAAAATATTGATAAGAAGAGTGAGCATCCTTTATTTTTTCGAGCATTTTAATTTGGAGTTCTTCTTTATCAATTTGGTTTTTTAAAAGCATTAAGTTGTTATAGTTTTTTGATATTATATTAAAGTTTTCGTAAGAGTCACTTTCATCTAACATTCTATCTCTAATAAAGCTATTTAAATCATATAAATCTTTCATACCAACTGTTTGAGAAAAGATTTTTATTGCTTTGTCTTTGTATCTAAAACCAAACTTTTTAGCAAAATCATGACTATATCGTTTAAATGTATCGTAACTAGTTATAGAAAGTTCAGGGAAGGCTTTTTTTAATTCTTGAATCCAGTTTCCGCTAGTATTGTAGCCAACATTTTTTTCATTAAGCATTTCTATAGACAATTCACCTTCTATAACAAAGTATTGTCTTCGAAGAGAACCGTTAGATGAAAAGTATCTTATTTGCATTAAAGTTACTGAAGAAACAGCTGTTTTGTTTGAAAAGTTTGCTAGGATAATGCTGTGGCAAGATTTATCCCTAAGTGTTTTTTTACTTGCAGTATAGTCGCTTTCACCCTTTTCGGTTGAATAAGCACCTAGTACATAACTTTCTTCATTTCTGCCACTTCTTCCTTCATGACCGCTTGAAAGGTTGTATGTCCTATCGTTTGTAGGAACTATTAGAGTTAAAAGAGCATCAACTAAGGTAGTTTTACCTGATCCGTTACCACCGGTTAATAAGGTGTTTTCTCCATCAAGGTTTATGTTAACAATATGGTTGTCGAAAGTTCCCCAGTTATATACTTGAAAGTGGGACAGTCTATAGCCTGTGTGGGTAATGCCTAAATCAAGGCCCAATCCTAATTCTTCCATTATAATTAACTCTCCTTGTTTTCTTCTAATCTTTCTTTAAATTCTTTTAAAAAAGATGCATCTACTTTAGCTCTAATAATATTTCTAATAATAAATTCTCGGTCATTATTTAGTTGCAAGTTTTCATTTGATCTGTTTATTCTTTTTATAAAATTCATATTAGAGAGATAATTTAAGTTTGATGTAATCATATCTTTATATTTAATTTTATCTAAATTGTTTTGATAATAAGGTTCTACTAAATCAGCAATTTCACTTTCTTTTAATATTAAGTTTTCATTGGAGATACTTTCCATTTCAAACTTATCTAATTCTTCTCTAAGTATGACAAGAAGGAGGGACGTTTCAAAAGTTAGAGGGTGTCTTCTAAGCAGTCTATTAAGGTTGTTGATGACATTACCCTCTTCATCTTCTATTTGCTCTAAGAAGGCGTAATCTAGGGTGTTGCTGTAGAATAGCTTTAGGCCTATTACATTGAAGTATGAGTTTATTTCTTTAGACCAAAGTTTTAAAGATTCAAAAATTTCTTTATTGTCTTCTTCAAAAATTGGACCTTGAAGTAATCTTACACAAATATCACTCCACTGCTTTATATTACTAAATTCATTTTCATTCATTGTTTATTACCACCTTCGGGATTAGTAAAGAAATCTTTTTATTATCTTCATAGCTTGTGTATGTTACAGTCTCTTTATTGTAATTATCTATAATAGTCCACTTCGCCTTAAACAAAAGGGATAAATAAGTTAGAACTTCAGCGAGCCCATATTTAATTTCATATTTGTTAAATATATCTTGAACAGAAAGTGTTGTAGAGTTTTTTACTGCTTCATTATATATAGTTTGAAGATTGTTTTTTATCTCTTCTTCGTTAACGTATATATCAATTATTAGTTGAGAGACGTCTATTGGAGGCAATTCTCCCGTTTGATATATTTGCTGAGCCGTACTTTCAGTATTACTCATTAATTCAAGAGGACGAACCATAACGTTGTTAATATCAGGAAGGCCATCTAGAATAATTATTTCTTCTTTAAATGGCTTTGGTATATCAGCATTAACACATAGAGTTTTAATATCTTTAGTAAGAGTCGCGATATATTGATACTCAGGACTTGTTCTCTTAGTAATAATTCTTTTTAGCTTTTCAGATAACATTCTGTTTTCTTCTAAAATGCTTTTTCCAGATCTATATAATAAATTCTCAAAGTTATTAAAAAACTCTATATCTATTTGTTGATTAGGTAAGCGTCTTTTAATAAGGCTAATTTTACCCTTAATTGTATCATCGTCACTTTGTCGACCAAGATAGTGCCAAAATGCATTAAAGCTTTCTCCTTGTGGAGTTTTCTGCAGAGCTTCTGTTTGATCTAAGATGTGAGAGAGGAGGGTTCCTCTGTTTTCTGTTGTTTGGAATTGTTTTCTGCATAAGTCAGAAAATATTTTATGGTTATTATCTCTTAGTTGTTTAAAATCTGAAAGAAGAGTTTTTGACACTTTGTTTAATGACTCTACTCTTTCTGAGATTTGTGTGTGAGTATAAGTTTCAACATTTCCAGTTTCTTCAATTTTTTTAATTTCATTCTCAATTGCAAGCTTCTGTTTTTGCAAATCATGAATTCTAGCTTTAGGGTTTTTGATTGTGTTGTGATCTAATTCTTTTATTCGATCTAATACTTCTAAGAATTTAGATTCAGTTCCTACAAACATAGTTTTTAAACTTTCTATTTCATCAAAATATCTAAAAAGCCTATCAACTGATGTTGATAAGTCAACCATTTCAACATTGTCTTCATTGTAATATCTGAAGATAAAGCGGTTGTCAGCATTTGACCATTTCTTAGTTAAGTTTAGTGCTTTATCGTAGTTATCTAGTTCAATGTAAGAGGTTTCTTCTGTTTCTGTATTCTCTTCATCAACTGTAAAAGAGTCATCAAAAGAGCTAATATAGTTTGCAAGTTTTTGAACAAAGTATTGTTGTTCAATCCCATTATCTATTTCATCACTTTTAAACATTTTATATAAAAATGAGATTATAAAAGGAGAGTTCTTCTTTGTTAATAAGGTTAATCCACTGTCATTTTGAATTAAGAATTGGACTTGATTTATATCTGAAAACAAAAGTATCTCCCTATTAAGTTATATTAAATGAATTTTATCATAAACAAAATATATTGCATAGATAATAGTTTTCTAAAAACTAAGTTTGTATAATTTGTTAATCTAGAGGATTTTGTTGAATAAAGCTACAAAAATTAGATAAAAAGCAATAAAAGATAAAACAGCTGACTTAATAACAGCTTTTACTATTCTTCTTTATAACCATATTATATAGCTGCGTCTTACTACAAAGAAAAAAGAAACAATCTAATTTAATAATCAAAAATATAAATAAAGAATGGAAAATAACAAGTGTTAAGATAAAAACTTCATCTCCTTTTAAACTGTTTTTAAGTTTCAACTAACTTTTATATTAAGTTAATTATTATGAGGGAAAAATTAGTTGCGAAGTGGCAAGTAGTGTATTAAACTAATAATCTACTCTACAAGTTTGGAGGTTTGAAAATTAACAAAGTTTTGAGAATTAAACAAGTCGGAATTACTTTAATTGTTATCTTGATAATATTGTTAATTGCTCAAGTTGCACCCAAATTTACTCGAAAATATAAAAAAGATTCAATTTTCAATCAAGAATTTGTTTTAGGTACTGTTATTAGTGTACTTGAAGACAATACAGAAGAAGACCCATATGTTTCAAATCGCTATAGGGGGAATCAAAAGTTTGTTGTTGAAATACATGAAGGAAGTCAAAAAAACAATCAGTTTACAATAACTCATACTTTAAGCTCTGTAAGAAGTGCTTATGCTTATGAGGGGCTTAAGGCTGTTTTTACTGTTAGAACTGACTCAAAAGGTAAAACAATTGTTTGGTTATATAATTATAGACGAGAATATGGAGTATACTTTTTAGTTCTTCTTCTTGTGAGTGTTGTCTTGCTAATTGGTAAAAGGGAAGGCTTAAATAGTTTGCTGGCTTTAGCTTTTACAGCAACTGTTTTAGTTTATATTGTAGTACCTGGAATGTGGTCACCTTATCCTATTCTTATAGCTATTATTAGTGCTGTTATTATTTGTGGAGTTAGTTACTTACTAATAGCTGGTATGAGTAAAAAAGCTTTAATTGCTTCTTTGGGAACACTTTTTGGCATCACATTAGCAGGATTATTAAGCTACATAATGGGTAGGGTATTAAATCTTTCAGGTGTTGATATGGAAAAAGGAGAGGCTCTTTTATATTTAGCACAGGATAGAGGATTTAGGATAAAAGATTTACTATTTGTGTCAATCTTGTTTTCATCCCTAGGCGCTACAATGGATATTGCAATTTCAATTGCGAGTAGCTGCGAACAGTTATTGCTTGCCAATCCTAATATTGAAAAGAAAGATTTATTTAAATCACTAATGGCTGTGGGTAAAGATATTATAGGAACAATGACTAATACTTTAGTGTTAGCTTTTTGTGGGGCATCATTGCCTTTAGCGATGATGATATGGGGCTATGATATGAGTTACACGCAGTTTATAAACATTCCAATTATTGTAATAAATATTTTACAAGCACTTTGTGGATCTATTGGAATGATTTCTAGCGTGTTATTTACAGCAGTATGTGCAATATTGCTGAATTTTAGGAGGAGAAGATGAAAAAATCTAAGTTTCGATTTTGTTTGTTAGTAATCCTTTCGTTGTCTTTCTTGCTTAGTTGTACTACGAGAAATGTTGCTACAACAGAAAGTGCTACACCAGTCAAAGGTTTTGACTATGTTCGCACTGGAGAAGTGGTCAAAGGTTCGCCAACCACAATGGATGAAATTACTATTGCAATTGCAGCAACAGGTGATGTTCACGGTCGTATATATCCATACGAGTACGCGATTGATTCCGTGGATAATGATGCGGGATTCTCAATGACGTATCCTTTTATCAAAGATTTAAGAGAAGAATACCCTAATGCTCTTATCATTGATGTAGGAGATACCGTTCAAGATAACAGTGCTGAATTATTTAATGACATGGATATTCACCCAATGGTTGAATGTATGAATATGATGGAATACGATGTTTGGATTCCAGGTAACCATGAATTTAACTTTGGTCTACCTTTCTTAGAAAGAAATCTAGAAGCATTTGATGGGCGAGTAGTATGTGCAAACATTAAAAACGTAGCAGATAATAGCGATTATGTGCTTCCATACCAAATCTTTGATATTGAAGGTGTAAAAGTTGCAGTAATTGGTGGAGTTGCTCCACATATTCCTCAATGGGAAGCTTCTGCACCAGCTCACTTTCAAGGGCTAGAGTTTGTATCCCCACTTCAGGCTACTAAAGATGCTGTAGCTGAAATTGGAGAAAAAGCTGATGTTATAATCGCCGCAATGCATATGTCAAGAAATGGGCAATATGAAGAAGAAAACATAAGTGGAGTTTATCAATTAGCTGAACAAATTCCAGAATTAGATTTAATTATTGCTGGTCACGAACATGCAACTTATTGTGAGCTTGTTAATGACATTTTTGTGATGGAACCTGGTTGTTATGGTAATAAAGTTGCAATAAGTAAAATCAACTTAAAAAAGGTTGATGATAAATGGACTATTGTTGATGTATTTGCTGAAAACTTAGTTACAAAAGGTGAAGAAGCAGATAAAGAAGTTCTCGATGAATTTGAATGGGTACATGAAAAAAGTCTAGCTGATGCAAATACTGTAATAGGTACAATAACAGAAGACTTCTTAGTTGATGGTGTAGATTATATTACAGGTGCTGATCAAGTAACAACAATGCCAAGAACTCAGATTGTTGATACTCCAGTTGTAGATTTGATTAATACAGTTCAAATGAAATATGCTGACGCTGATGTTTCATCTGCAGCTTTATTTACTTTTGATTCAACACTGAATAAAGGAGACTTTAAGAAAAAAGATGTAGCTTTTATTTATAAATATAATAATACTTTGATGGGTATAAATATTACGGGTAAAAACTTACTTGAATATATGGAATGGAGTGTAGGTTACTATAATACATTCGAAGAAGGTGATGTTACTATTTCCTTCAACCCTAAAGTAAGAGGCTATAATTATGATATGTTTGCAGGTGTTGATTATATTGTAGATATTAGTAAAGAAGTTGGAAATAGAATTGTTGATGCTACAATTGATGGCAAACCTATTGATCCAAATAAAGTTTATAAACTAGCATTAAATAACTACAGGTTTGGAACTTTAATGACAAATGGTTGGGCATCCGAGTCTGATGTTTATTATGATAGCTATAATGAAGATCAATTGAATGCTGAAGTAAGAGCTTTGATTACAAAATATGTTGCTGAAGAGCTTAATGGTATCGTATCTCCTGTATGTGACAATAACTGGAAGTTAATTGGAATGGGAGAACATTTTAATAAACCTGATGTTATTGATATGATTAAGAGAGGAGAGATTGTGATTCCTGTATCTGAGGATGGCAGAACACTAAATGTTAAGGCAGTAAATATTAAGAATGTATAAGCTTAGTATTTAGTTAACGTAAAGCCGTTGCAAAAGTTTAAAAAAACTAGCAACGGTTTTTTGTGTTTAAATATATATCTATTTTATTAGCTGCTAGAAAATATTTAAGAGATTAAGGTGTTTACTGGTTGAAAGTTTTCTCTCGCAGAGTATTAAGTTCTCTTAAGTTAATTGTGTTTATTGTTTAAAAAAAGAAGATTTGTTAAAAAATAAAAAAAAGGAATGTTGCTTTGTCAAAAGGTATGACTTTTGCAACAATTCCTTTACATCTCCTACGGGATTCGAACCCGTGTTGCCGGGATGAAAACCCGGTGTCCTAACCCCTAGACGAAGGAGACATTGTATTTTTTTGAGCTGCAAAGGATTTGAACCTTTGACCCACGCCTTAAAAGGGCGTTGCTCTACCAACTGAGCTAGCAGCCCATACAACGAATTGGACTATATCAAGAATTTAATCTCTAATCAACTACTTTTAGGAAAAAAGACGATAAATATTTTTATTCATGAATCTTTGTCCCAAATATATACGCAAAATAGTAAGCATGTTAGACTATAAGTTGCACAGAAGGAGATTAACAGAAATCAATGCCTAGTACCTTATATTTAAGTGAAACAGAGAAACAACAAGGCCTAAAGCACATGTTAAGAAATGAGATGTTTAATGGAATATCTTATAATTTATTGGGCGGGACCTTTGTTTATTTAATTGCAGTTTATTTTAACGCAGGAACATTTGTCTTGGGTTATATTTCGTCAGTATTATATATAGCAGGAGCGGTACTTCCTTTAGTTCCTAGATTATTTCAAAATAAAAATATAATTAAGGTTCAATATCGTGCTTGGCTACTTAGAGGAATAATTTCTCTCTTCTATGTGGGTTTAATCTTTTTAGATGATGAGTGGGCAATTGCCTTCTTATTAATTATTTACACTTTGTTTTCTGTTTTTAGAATAGTTGGAATAGCTTTAAACGACTTTACTCTCAAAAGTTTAAGTACTACAAGAAATATTGGCCGAATTGTTGGAAATACAAATGTTGCATATCAGTCACTGGCAATTGTTACTTGTGTTTTAGCAGCTGTGTATTTAGACATTGTTAGGCTTCCTGGAATTATAGCAATTGTTATACTTCAAGTAATAGGAGCTATTTTCAATACTTTTTCTGCTAAAGAAGTTTCTAAAATTCCTTGTAGAAGAACAATCTCTTATGAAAAAGGAAGAGGTCTCTTAGCTGTATTTAAAGAGTCAATGAAAAATGAAAATAGAAGAAGAAGGCTAATTTTACGATGGATTAGTAGTTCTTTGGTTGTTGGCTTTGCAATGGTCGTTCCTTTTCTAAAAATTTATGTTGGTTTTAATAATAGCGACATTCTTTTTTATACTGCAGCAAGCGGTCTCGCTTCTCTTATTGCAGGAGTAGTAAACAAACAGTTGACTGATCGCTTAGGATCTAAGCCAATTTGCTTGATTAGTAGTATTATCTTTTTATTGTTTTTAGTTGCATGGGCAGTTGCTCCAATTTCTTTAGGATTTGCTTTCTTCTTTGTTTTAGGAGTTGTTTCTAACTTCTTTTTACTAATTGCTTACTTTTCAGTATTTAGATTAGTTTCAGCAGTAATTCCAGATAGAGATGCAATTTCATTTAATTCAATGAATAACTTTATTATCGCAATAATAGCTTTATTGACTGGTTTGCTAACAGGTTATGTAGCTAGCTTGGATATTAAGATGCTAATAGATGCCCCTCACTTTTTCAATAATTATTCTGTAATGTATTTTACGTTAGCCTTTTTAAACCTATGCTTTATATTTTATGCAGCGCGACTTCAAGAGTTAGGAGCTTATTCTAGCTCTCAAACAGCTAGGATTATATTTAGTCGTCACGGATTACAGGCGATTTCTAAGATTGAAAAACTTAACCATACAATTGAACCTTACAAGAGACACTTATTGCTTTTTTCTTTAGGTACTAACACAAACACGTTAGCTACTTCTCAATTAAAAACAATTTTAGCATCTCCTTTTTCTATTGATAAAAAAGATGTTATTAGGTCTCTTGCCATTAGACCAAGAAAAACCCTCCTTCCTGATTTAATAAAGCTTGCGGAAAATGATGATGAAAGTTCCCAGATAGAAGCAATTGTTGCTTTAGGTGCTTATAAAAACAATGAGAAAGCAATTGCTTCTTTGAGAAAGTTGCTAAATTCAAGATGGGGAAGTGTAAGATCTGTTGCTTCCAAAAGTTTATCCTCGATAAGTAAAGACGAAGATTTGTTACCAAAAATAATGGAGCTTTCTCTAAAGGCTAATCACATAGATGAAGAAGTTGATTATTTAATAGCCAAAAGAAACTTAGATAAAGAGTGTCAGTTTTATGAAAACTTCTTTGTTTCAGTTTCACAAAAAAGAGGTTCTACTTATAGGCAAACTAGGTATGCTGTTTTAGCTTCTTTCTTAAATTTTGGATCCCCTATTCTTTCTAATATTTATAGTAGTATTAATTTAGGTGATTATGAGGATAGGATAGTTGAGTTTTTAACAGACTCCTTAGATGTTGGAGTTATTTTCGACTACTATGATGAATTAGAAAAGGCTTTTATAGAAAAAGACAAAGAGAAAATAAAAAACTTTAGTTTATTAATGCTAGAAAATAGTAAAAGTTTGAAAAGCCCCAAAATGAAGAACATTAAAAAGGGATTGTTAAAAGTTAATGATTTTGATATTGATGAATTTGATTTACAAGATATGATTGCTTTGTTTTATTTCTCTTATTCAGTTGTAAAGCGTTAAAGGTTTAAAAAAGTTGTGTTTTAGGAACTAAACTATATTGTTAGTATTTGCCCTCTTTGATATCCTAAGATTTATGAAATTAGATAAGATATATCATGCTGCCTATACATTAAAAGATGTAATACATAAAACAGACTTATTACCAGCTCCTAATATTTTCCCTGATGGAAATGTTTTTTTAAAAGCTGAAAATTTACAAGTAACTGGCTCCTTTAAAGTAAGAGGTGCTTATTACAAGATTTCACAACTATCCCGTGAAGCAAAAGAAAAGGGTGTTATTGCTTGCTCTGCAGGCAATCATGCACAAGGTGTTGCTTTAGCTGCTACCAAAAACAACATAAAATCTACTATATGCATCCCAGATGGTGCTCCAATTTCAAAAGTTGAAGCTACAAGAGGGTACGGCGCTAAAGTTGAATTAGTTAAAGGTGTTTATGATGATGCCTATAACAAAGCAATTAAAATGCAAGAAAAAAGTGGAATGACTTTTATTCACCCTTTTAACGATAAAGATGTAATTGCAGGACAAGGAACAATTGGGCTAGAAGTACTAGAGCAATTAGAAGATGTTGAAGTTGTAATTGTTCCTATTGGTGGTGGTGGATTAATAAGTGGTATTGCTTTTGCCATAAAATCATTAAGACCAAGCTGCAAAGTTTATGGTGTGCAAGCTACCGGGGCAGCTAGCATGTATTCTTCAATACAAGAGGGACAGGTTTGTGAACTTGATGATGTGTGTACGATTTCTGATGGCATTGCTGTAAAGAAGCCTGGAGATATTACTTTTGATTTATGCAGAAGGTATGTTGATGGTGTAGTTACAGTAACTGATGATGAAGTTGCGTGCGCTATTTTAGCTTTAATGGAAAATCAAAAACTTGTTGCAGAAGGAGCAGGAGCAGTTTCTGTTGCAGCAGCAATGTTTAATAAAATTGACATTAAAGGTAAAAAAACAGTTTGTATTTTAAGTGGTGGCAACATTGATGTAACTATACTCTCGCGTGTTATATCTAGAGGTTTGTTAAAAGGTGGAAGAAGCGCTAAGTTTACTCTTAGCTTAATTGATAAACCAGGACAGCTTGTAGATGTGTCATCAATAATTGCTAATCTAGGCGGTAATGTAATTGCTGTCCACCATAATAGAGGTGGAGAAGGTACAGACCTTAATAGTTGTACATTGTCTCTAGAAGTAGAAACAAGAGATCACAAACATATTAACGATATTAGAACTACTTTAATTAGTAGAGGCTTTGAGTTTGTTAGTGAAGCTAGGTTTAAATAAAACCTAGACTTTTTAAAACAAAAACCCACAAGAATATTGTAATTAAAGATAATAAAGTAGTTATTATTACTAATTGGGCGGCAAGATCAGCATCTCCGTCCATTTCTTTTGCCATAGTAAAAGAAGATACTGCAACAGGGGAAGCCATTGCTGCAAGAATACACCCTAGATAAACACCCCTTATTCCAATTGCTATAGAAATTGATATTATAATTAGTGGTGTAATAATAAGTTTTCCTAAACTTCCAAATAAAATATATTTTATATTTTTCTTAATTGCCTCAACTTCCAAGGTACCTCCAAGGATAATAAAGGCAAGAGGAGTTGTAGTTTTAGATAATGAAGTTATTGGATTTAATAATAAATCTGGTATTTTGATTTTAAGTATAAAGAATACAAAACCAATTAACGCTGCATCAACTAAAGGATTTTTTATTACATTAAGTAAGAGAGAAGATACTCTCACATCTTGGCCTCTGTATCCTTCTAAAACAAAAACAGCAAGAATGTTTACTAAAGGCACAGCTACTAATG
>CAZHNE010000004.1:0-20774 GCA_964533775.1 uncultured Spirochaetaceae bacterium
TATATGATCCTACACTTTTTGTCACAGCTGTTCCTGCTGATAGCATTTGAACAATCGGCCCTTCTATGAAAAGTGCTAGGGCAAAAGAAAAACCAAATGCTGCTAATTCGTTTGTAGCATCTGGTAGCCTTGATATAAAACTCGTAATCATGGGCTGGTCTATTGCCATAACAAGCCACATTACTGCAAGTGGCAACCATGATAAAAACAATTTTTTTCTTGTAATACTCATAATAAACCAAGTTTATAAATATAACTAACTAAAGTCTAGCCATCAAATGACAAAAGCTGAACAATCTTTTTCTCAAACGTCTCTTTTGCCATTCCCTCATTTTTATTAAGCAAGGACAAGAATTCGATATTTCCTTTGCGTCCTTTTATCGGGCTGAGTATTATATCTTTAACAAATACCCCATCTTCTTCTAAAACGGAAAAAACATGATTCATTACTTCAATTAAAAAATCTATATCTTCAACGACTCCTGAAAAGTCGCTTTTCCATTTTGGAACTTCAAATTGCGGTTTTATTAAACAAATTAAGTATGTGTTTCCACACAAGGATAATATATGTGAGGCTGCGTTTTTTATTGAACGAAAAGACAAATCGCAAACAGCTAGATCGGCTGTAGGCTCTAATTGTTCTACCAGCATGATGTTTTGTTTTTCGTGGACAATTACTCTTTCATCTACTCTTAATTTCCAAGCTAATTGATTGTAGCCTACATCAACACTGTGTACAGCCTTAGCTCCGTGTTGTAATAAGCAATCTGTAAACCCTCCTGTTGAGGATCCAGCATCTAAAACAACTTGATCTTTTACACTTATATGGAAGCTTTTTAAAGCCTCTTCAAGCTTTAAACCGCCTCTAGATACGTATTTACCAAAGCAAAGCTCTATTTTAGAGAGACTATCTATTTTAGCTTTTGGATCTGCAAGTAATTCATTATTTACATAAACATTTTTACAGACAACATAAGCTGTTAATTGATCTTTATTATATTGAGGATATTCTTGTTTTAATTTTTGGAGCAGAGAAATTTTCTTTGCCATAATTACACCAGCTTTTTATTAATTCTCTTTATAGATAAACTCTTTGCAGTTTTTTTGTCTATCTCTATAACAACACCATTAATAACTGGGGCTGTTGTGTGAATTTGAGTTCTTATTGGCATTTGTGTTAATTGCTTTTTAATTGATATTTCAGGATCAGAGCCTATTACACTATCACTTGGTCCACATAAACCTAAATCTGTAATAAAAGCTGTTCCTTTCTCTAAAATCATCTCATCTGCTGTTTGTACATGAGTATGAGTGCCAACAACAGCACTAACTTTACCATCAAGATACATTGCTAATGCTTTTTTTTCTTCATGATTTTCAGCATGCATATCAATTAATATAATGTCACACTTACCTTTCATTCTTCTTATTTCATCTTCAGCTGCTTTAAAAGGACAATCAGTTTGTGGAAGAGAAAGTCTTCCTTGTAAGTTTATAACGCCTACCTTTACACCGTTTTTTTCAACAATAGTTGATCCTCGACCAACTGTTCCACTTGGGTAATTTAAAGGTCGTAGTAATTTATTATCTTTTTCTAACGATTCATAAATCTCAGTTTGCTGCCAAATATGATTTCCAGTAGTTATCACATCAACACCTAAAGAAAGAAGTTGCGTTTTATCATTTTCATTTAAGCCAAAGCCATTAGCAGCATTTTCACCGTTAACAACTACAAAATCTGCTCGATTTTCTTTGATCAATTGGCCTAAACCAATAAATAAAGCTCTCATTCCTGGTTGGCCACAAACATCACCTAGCATTAAAACAGTAAATTTATTCCCCACAAACTAGTCCTATATTAAAATAGAGGCTTTGCAGCCTCTATTATTTATCGTGCGTATTCTACAACACGCATTTCTCGAATTATCGTAACTTTAATTCTACCTGGATATCTCAATTCTGCTTCAATTCTAGCAGCAATTTCTTTCGCCATATCCTTAGCATCATCATCACTGACATTTGTATTATTAACTATTATTCTAAGCTCTCGTCCTGCTTGCACAGCAAAAGCTTTTTCAACGCCTTCAAAACCTTCAGCTATTTTTTCTAAACTTTCTAATCGTTTAATATAATTATCTAAGGTTTCTCTTCTAGCTCCTGGTCTGGCTGCACTAATAGCATCAGCTATTTGTACAATAACAGCTTCTGGAGATTTTGGCTCTACATCGTTGTGGTGAGCGAGTATAGCGTTAACTACAACAGCGTCTTCGCCGAGTCTCTTAGCAAGGTCAGCTCCAAGCTCAGCGTGGTTAGCATCGCTCTCAGTCTCAATGCCCTTACCAATGTCATGCAACAAACCTGCTCTTTTGGCAATCTCAGGATCTGCACCTACTTCACTAGCTATCATTCCTGATAATACAGCAACTTCGCGGGAGTGACTTAATACATTTTGACCGTAACTTGTTCTAAAGTATAATCTACCAAGAGCTCTTATCATTTCTTGGCTCATATTATGAATACCCATATCAAAAACAAGTTTTTCACCTTCATCCGCAATTGTTCTGTTAACTTCTTTTGCAACTTTGTTAACAACTTCTTCAATTCGGGATGGGTGAATTCGTCCATCTTGTACTAATCTTTCTAAAGCAACTCTAGCAATCTCTTTTCTGACAGGGTCAAAACAAGATATAACTACAGCCTCTGGAGTATCATCAATGATAATATCAACACCAGTTAAAGTTTCTAATGTCCGTATATTTCTCCCTTCTCTACCAATAATTCTACCTTTCATCTCATCTGTAGGCAAACTAACAGAAGCAATTGATACATCACCACTTACTTCTGTTGCCATTCTTTGAATCGATGTTAGAACTATATCCCGCGCAAGCTTTTCTGCATTTAATTGTGCTTCTTGCTCTATCTTATTAATAATAGTTTGTGCATCGTGCTTAGCTTGCTTTTGCATTTGCTCTATAATAAGGTCTTTTGCTTCATCTTGTGACATGCTAGCTATTTTCTCTAGCTCTGTCATAATAGACTTTTCTCTCTCTTCTAAAACTAATTCAGTTTTTTCAATAACTTTATTTCTATCTTCGAGTTGATTCTTAATGGTATCTAATTCAGCTAATTTACGCTCAACGTTTTCTTCTTTTTGAAGAATTCGGCGTTCAGAACGTTGTAATTCGTTTCTTCTCTCTCTAGCCTCTCTTTCAACATGTTGTTGCTCTTTCAACAATTGATCACGAGTTTCAAGGATAAGTTCCTTACTTTTTGCTTCAGCTTCTTTTACTGCATCTGCTTCTAAGCGTCTAGCTTTCTGTTCCACAGAGGTCAGTTTAAATTTCGAATACAGCCATCTTAAAATAAATCCTAAAACGGCACCAAGAACAACAAGAAGGAGATAAATTAATTGTTTCATAATATTTTCTCCTTAGTTGCAATTGGTTTTATATTATTCAACTAATGGTAAATTGTCAAGTTTTGTAGAATAAAAAAACCGCTACCACAACTGGTAACGGCTAAGTCAATAACTGACAAATGACAGTAATTTCAAAATTAAATTTATAAATCGTCAAACAAAATTACTGTTTTCTTTCTTTTAAACTTATCATTAAAAAGAATTGTATTTAAAGGTTGAAGGCTTTTTCTCCTCCATTTTAAATACTATGAGTACTTAAATACTCAAGATTAATTATCATCTTTGTCACTTGTTTTATCTACAAGTTCTAAAATGACCATTTCTGCTGCATCACCTAAGCGATATCCTGTTTTTAAAATACGAGTATATCCGCCTTTGCGCTCAGCGTTTAAAGGTGCGATCTCTGTGAAGAGTTTATTAAGAACTGCTGGGTCCTTAATATCTTTTGCAATTAATCGGCGATTGTGAACACTATCTTCTTTTGCTCTAGTGATCATTTTCTCTACCGTTCTGCGAACTTCAAGAGCTTTTGCTTTTGTTGTCTCAATTCTCTCATATCGGAGAAGTGAGGTTGCCATACTGCGTAATAAAGCGGTGCGTTCTGCTGTGCTTCTACTTAACGTATTGAAACCAAATCTATGTCTCATTTTCTTCTTCCTTATTGCTAGGTACGTTTATTGTATTTTTCAATACACTGTAGTCAGTCATCCCAAGACTAAGGTTCCACTCTTTAAGCTTATTCTTAATCTCTGCCAATGACTTTTTACCAAAGTTTCTAGTTTTTGAAATTTCATCTTCACTTTTCTTTGTCAAATCACCAATAGTTCTAATGTTAGCATTTTTGAGACAGTTGCTTGAACGAACTGTTAATTCTAGTTCTTCAACAGAAGTGTTTAAGATCTTTTGAATCTTTTCTTCTTCTTCATCAACTTCCTCTTCAGTATTCACCAATGATTCATCAAAATTAATAAAGACTGTAAAGTGATCTTTTGCAATCTTAGCAGCTTCTGCGACAGCATCAACTGGTGCAATGGTACCATCTGTATAAACTTCTAGAATTAACTTATCATAGTCACTTCTATAACCTACACGAGTTGGTTCGATGGAATATTTTACACGAGTTACAGGTGAGAAAAAAGCATCTAAAGCGATAACGCCTACTTCTTCCACATATTTTTCATTGATTTCAGAAGGGACATAACCTCTTCCTAAATCTATTTGAATTTCCATCTCGATATTCGCATCATCCATCATTGTGAAAACAACTAAATCTTTATTGGTAATTTCTACCTGGTCGCGTTCAAAGTTCTGACCGGTAATTACGCCGGGGCCTTTACACTCAATGAGAAGATTAACACTTTCGCAATCTTTAGGCATACTTATTTGTAATTTTTTGAGAGCAGCAATTATATCCGCTATGTCCTCACGAACACCAGGGATTTGGTCGTATTCACTAGAAATTAAATGAGGTACACCTTCTTCATTAAAGCTTGTGAACTTAACAGCAGTAACTGCATAACCCTGGATTGAAGATAAAAGAACTCTTCTGAGCGTGTTTCCAACAGTTGTTCCAAATCCACGTTCAAATGGATAAGCAACAAATTTTCCATAATTTGCTTCTACCGTATCATGCTCAAAATTAGTTCCTTTGGGTTTTTTAAAGCCCTTCAAAAGGTTTTTGCGTGCCATGGTTACTCCTTAAAAGTCTGGATATGCAGATAATATATCTGCGTTGGCGCAGGTTGGCTCAAATGAAACCAACCTATATAAACAGCATTACAAGAACTTTTCTTTATAATGCTCCAATAATTAAACTCTACGTGTTTTACGTGGACGACATCCATTATGAGGAATTGGAGTTACGTCACGAATTGAACGTACTTTCATTCCTAGAACACCAAGCGCTCTAATTGCACTTTCGCGTCCAACACCGGGTCCCTTTACAAAAACATGCACTTCTCTAAGACCATAATCCATAGCCTTCTTAGCTGCTGTTTCACATGTTACCTGTGCTGCATATGGAGTTGATTTTTTTGCACCACGAAACCCTAAACCACCAGCAGAAGCCCAAGAAATAGCATTCCCTTCAAGGTCTGTCATGGTGATAATTGTATTGTTGAAAGTCGCCTGAATGTAAACATTGCCATCATAGACTGTCTTTTTAACTTTACGCTTCGCTCTTGCTTTCGCTTTAGCCATTTTCATCTACCCCTTATTTCTTCTTACCTGCTACGGTCTTCTTCCTACCCTTACGAGTTCTAGCATTTGTTTTAGTATTCTGCCCTCTTACTGGTAAGCTTCTTCTGTGACGTAGTCCACGGTAACAACCAATGTCCATTAGTCTTTTAATATTCAAGGCAACTTCTGTACGAAGGCTACCTTCTACCTTATAATTTTCTTCGATTTCATGACGTAATAACGCCAGTTCATCATTAGATAATGTGTTAATTCTTACATCTGGATCAATGTTTGTTTTTTCACAAATATTAATCGCTGATCCTTTACCGACGCCAAAGATATACGTTAAAGCAATCTTAACAGCTTTGTTCGGCAAGTCAACACCTGCAATTCTTGCCATTATTTGGCCTCCTAATACTTATACTTAGAGAGGCGGCTTTTAAGCCGAACCCTACTTTTGTCTTTGCTTATGCTTTGGGTTGTCGCAAATTACGCGAACAACTCCACTTCTTCTAATAATTTTGCACTTGTCACATATAGGTTTGACACTTGCTCTAACTTTCATTTTAAGCTCCTAATTTTTTCTTGCCTTTGTTTGGCTAAAAATACCGGTTTGATGGTGCATTTTCATTATACCTTCAACCTGTTTCATTGTATCGAGGTCAACACCAACCATAATGATTAATGATGTACCACCGAATAGCATTGCAACAGAAGGAGGGAAACTAAAGAATTTCTGTACCAAAGTTGGAATTAATGCGATAAAAGCTAAGAATATAGATCCGGGAAGTATTATACGGTTAATAACTTTAGTTAGATACGCCTCAAGTTTTTCGCTCCTTACGCCAGGAACTGAACCGCCGTTTTCTCGAATCTGTTTAGCCATTTCTACAGGGTTCATTGAAACCTGAGTGTAGAAATACGCAAAACCGATAATCAACAGAGTATATATAATAATGTAGGGGATACCCTGAGGATTCAACCAATTAGCAAAAGTTGCTAGCCAACCCACTTGTGCTCCTAAACTAGAAGCTACCTGTAGAGGGAAGGACAATAATGCTGAAGCAAAGATTACGGGAATAACACCACTTGGGTTAAGTTTAATAGGAATATATGTGCTTTGTGCACCGTACATTCTTCTACCTACTACCCTTTTAGCGTAGTTAACCGGAACCTTTCTCTCACCTTGTTGCTCATAAACTACTAAAGCAATAACAAGAATAAACATTGCTAATACTACTAGTAGTGCGATTGGATTAAAAGTACCATCTTGAACACCTTTAAATAGTGTTACAAGACCAGAAGGAATTCTAGCTACAATACCAGCAAAGATTAATAAACTGATACCATTACCAACTCCAAATTGTGTAATTTTATTTCCAAGCCATACGAGGAACATACTACCTGTTGTTACAGATAACATTGCTATTAAAGTAAATGGTAAGCGACTCATAGTCATAGAACCAGGAATCGAATTAGCATAAATTGTTATAACATAAGATTGAATTAAACAAACAATTATTGTTCCATATCTTGTATACTGTTGTACTTTCTTCGAACCTTGAGGATCTTGTGCGAGCTTTCTCAAACTAGGAACAACTATCATTAATAGTTGTAAAATAATTTGTGTACTAATGTAAGGCATTACACCTAACATAAATAACGAGAAATTCGAAAATGCCCCGCCCGAAAAGAAATTTAAATATTCAGTAAACCCGAATGAATTAGAATTACTCTGTGATAGGAAATATTGTTGTAGAACCTGAACGTCAATACCAGGAATCGGAATAACCGCTCCCATCCTACTGACAAACAGTAGGAGGAAAGTGATTAGGCTTTTCCTTCGTAACTCCTCGATTCTAAACATTTCAACTAGGGAGTTTGCCATTTAGACCAACCTTTTTGTTATTTAACTTCGCCACCAGCAGCAGTTATTTTTTCAACTGCACTTGCTGAAACCTTTAAACCTTCAATAGTAACTTTTTTATTAATTTCTCCGTTAGAAAGAATTTTAGCTTTAGTCGTGTGACCTTTGATCAAATTTACTTTCTTTAGAGCTTCTAAATTTACTACCGCACCTTCTTCAAACTTTGCATCAATAGCAGTTAATGATACTACTTGATATTCAGTCTTGAAAGGATGATTAGAGAAACCTCTTCGTGCTAAACGACGATAGAGAGGCATCTGTCCACCTTCAAAACCTATGCGAACACCACCACCTGAACGGGAGTTTTGTCCATCATGGCCTCTTCCACAGGAGCGGCCTTTTGATGCAACACCACGACCTACAATAGTCTTCTTTTTATTAGCACCTTCAGGTGCTTTCATTTGACCAATATTTGACATATTAAATCTCCTCAACTTCAACAAGGTGAGCTATGACGTTAACCATGCCAAGCATATCTGGAGTTGCATCAATAACTACACTGCTGTTAATCTTTCTTAAACCAAGCGCTTTAACAGTTCCGCGTTGCTTTGGTAATGAACCTGCAACACCACGAGTTAAAGTAACTTTAAGTTGTTTTTTCTTTTTAGCCATCTTTAACCCCACATGTCTTTAAGAGATTTACCTCTATTCTTAGCGATTTGATTTGCATCAAACAAGTTTTGAAATGCATCAAAAGCAGCTTTAACTGTATTAAAAGTGTTTTTTGAGCCTAGTGATTTACCTAAAATATCTGTGATACCTGCAGCATCACATAAACTTCTTACAGCACCACCAGCAATTACACCGGTTCCTGGAACTGCAGGCTTAACTAAAACCTTAGCACTTTTAAAGTTACCAACACATTCATGAGGGATTGTACCATTTTTAAGAGGTATAGTGATCATGTTTGATTTACCATGATCAACAGCCTTACGAATTGCATCAGTTACATCATTTGCTTTACCAAAACCATAACCAACTTGACCTTTTTGGTCTCCAACAACTACTAGAGCAGAGAAAGAGTACCTTCTACCACCCTTAACAACCTTAGAAACACGATTAAGTTTAATTAGTTTTTCGACGTATCCGTCGTTTTTATCTTCTCTTCTTCTTGATCTGTCCATGGATTCCCCCTAGAACTTAACGCCAGCACTGCGGGCGCCATCAGCGATACTCTTCACAATACCATGATAGAGGTAGCCATTTCTGTCGAATACACATTGTGTGATATTCTTCTCGATCATCCTCTTACCAATCACCTCTCCAAGCTTAGCTGCATCAGCGACACAATTTTTTAAGCCTTTCATTTCAGCTTCAACTGTGTTGGCGGAAACAAGAGTTTCGCCTGCTACATCGTCAACTACTTGAACATACATATGGTGATTACTACGGAAAACAGTCATCCTCGGTCTGCTGGCAGTACCGGAGATGTATTTCCTGATATGAAGCTTACGTCTCTTAAGCTTTCTTTGTTTATCATTTATTCTACTCATCTCTTACCTACCGATTATTTGCCGGATTTTCCGACCTTGCGACGAATGACTTCATCCTCATATCTTACGCCTTTACCTTTATAAGGTTCTGGAGTACGTAGAGAACGAATTTCCGCAGCTGTCTGACCAACTAACTGCTTGCTGATTGCAGAAACTACAATCTTATTTTGACCTTCAACTTCAACTGTTACACCTTCTGGAATAACAAATTCAATTATGTTTGAAAAGCCTAAGTTGAGAATTAATAAATTCTTCTTAACCTCGGCACGAAAGCCAACACCATTTATAATTAAACTTTTTGAGTAACCTTTAGTTACACCAACAACCATGTTGGATATTAACTGACGGTATAAGCCATGGTAGCTACGACTAGCCTTTGATTCGTCTTTGCGAGTTACTACGACTTGTTCTTTTTGAATGTCGATTATAACTTCTTTACGGATATCTTGTGTTAATTTCCCCTTAGGTCCTTCAACACTTAAAAGTCCGTCTTGAAAAGTAACTTTAACCCCTGCTGGTAGAGCAATGGGCATTTTACCAATACGTGACATAATACCCTACCTTACCAAATAGTACAGATTAGTTCGCCACCAATCTTTTTGTCGGTTGCCTTCTTTCCTGTAATAACACCACTAGAAGTAGAAACTACTACTACACCATGGCCATTAAATACACGAGGCATGTTACGATAGCCACAATAAACACGACGACCTGGTGTTGAAACACGTTGGATGTCATGAAGTACTGGACTTTGATTATCATCATATCTTAAGAAAACACGAATGTATGATACACCATCTTTAGTAACTTTCTTGAAGTTTTTTACATAACCTTCATTTTTTAAAATCTTTACGATTTGAAGTTTCATTTTAGATGCGGAAATATCTACCTTTTCATGTTTTACCTGACTAGCATTTCTTATCTTAGTCAGCATATCTGCAATTGGATCACTTACAGCCATTTTTATCTCCTACCAACTTGACTTGGTTACGCCAGGGATCTGACCTTCACTTGCCAATTTACGAAAGCAGACTCTGCACATATCGAACTTACGCATATAACCACGAGGTCTTCCACAAATTCTGCATCTGTTTACTTGTCTTGTACTGAATTTGGGCTCTTTTTGAGCTCTTACAATCAATGATTTTTTAGCCATTATTATTTCCTCAACTTAGCAAAGGGCATGCCTAGCTTTTTAAGTAATGCATGGCCTTCTTCATCGGTCTTGGCCGTCGTAACGATTGCGATATTCAGACCACTGATGCGTTCTATTTTATCGAAGTTAATCTCAGGGAAGATAATCTGTTCAGTAATACCTAAAGCGTAGTTACCATGACCATCAAAAGAATGAGGTTTAACACCTTTAAAATCTTTAACACGTGGTAAAGCAATTCCAACTAATCTTTCTAAAAAGAACCACATATTATCACCACGAAGAGTGACCATTGCGCCAATTTCTTGTCCTTCACGAACTTTAAAGTTAGCAATTGATTTTCTTGCTTTTGTTTTAACTACGTGCTGTCCTGAAATCTGTTCTAATTCATTTACTGCTGAGTCAAGAAGCTTTTTGTTAATTATAGCATCTCCAACTCCAACACTTAATGTGATTTTTTCAAGTTTTGGAATTTGCATTACAGATTTATAACCCATCTCTTTAAAAAGAGCAGGTACAACTTCTTCAAGATATTTAGTCTTTAAAGCTGGTATAAATTTTTTTTCCATTAGAGCACATCCCCAGTTTTCTTCGCATAACGGACTTTCTTTCCATCATCGTCGAACTTGTATCCGATTTTACTCACATTTCCGTCTACATATAATGCAACGTTAGAAACGTGAATCGGAGCTTCAATGTCAATAATACCGCCCGGGTCCTGTGGACCGCGCTTTTTAACAGTCTTTTTAACCATGTTAGCGCCTTGGACGATTACCCTGTCTTTCGCAGGATCCACCTTAACTATCTTTCCGACGTAACCTTTGTCTTTGCCGGCTAGAATCTTAACGGTGTCGTTTTTTTTGAGCTTCATTGCTTTTCTCCTACAACACTTCCGGCGCTAGTGAAACAATCTTCATATAACCATTACGTAGCTCACGAGCTACAGGTCCAAAGATTCTTTTACCGCGAGGGTTATTGTTGGCATCAATGATAACACATGCGTTATCATCGAACCTGATATAGGTACCGTCAGGTCTACGGTATTCCTTTTTAGTGCGAACTATAATAGCTCTTAAAACAGTACCTTTTTTAATAGCACCGTTAGCAAGAGCGTTTTTAACTGCAACTACCACAATATCACCAACACCAGCTGTGTATCTATGTGTACCACCTAATACTTTGATGACTTGTACACGTTTTGCACCACTGTTGTCAGCGACGTTTAAATAACTCTGCATTTGTACCATGACGTATCTCCTTGCTTAACGAGCACGCTCGACGACTTGAGTTAAGCGCCAGCACTTGTCTTTGCTATAATGACGACATTCAATAACACGAACTGTGTCACCGATATGAGCATCATTTCTTTCGTCATGGGCCTTAACTTTTTTTGTCTTGGTCACATACTTTTTATACAAGGGATGAAGATGTCTAGTGTCAATTGCGACAACAATAGTTTTGTCCATTTTGTCACTTACAACTTTTCCCGTAAAAGCTTTTTTATTTACTTCCATTTACCTCGAGCCTCTCTTAATTAGCGGATGTGCGAATGCCTAAGGCATACTCATGAATAAGAGTGTTAAGACGAGCGATTTGCCTCTTAACATTTCTAATTGCTAGAGGATTTTCAATATGGCCTAGAACTCTATCCATACGAATCTGAAAATATTGCTCTCTAAGCTCATCACGCTTTGCAATCATTTCTTCTAGCGTTAGATCTTTGAATGAATTTTTCATCTTACTCTACCTCTCTTCTAACTACAATCTTTGTTTTGATTGGTAGTTTTTGAGCAGCCAGTCTGAGTGCTTCACGAGCTAATTCTTCAGGAACTCCGCCCATTTCGAACATCATAGTTCCTTGCTTAACTACAGCTACCCAACCTTCTGGGTTCCCTTTACCCTTACCCATTCTTGTTTCTGCGGGTTTTTTAGTATAAGGCATATCAGGGAAAATCCTGATCCATACTTTACCACCACGCTTAATATGACGAGTCATAGCAATACGGGAAGCTTCTATTTGACGGTTTGTAATCCACTTAGGCTCTAAAGCCATAAGGCCAAATTCACCAAAAGCTATAGTATTACCACGAGTGGCTACGCCATCATGCTTTCCTCTGTGCTTTTTTCTATGGATTACTCTTTTTGGACTAAGCATTAATTACCTCCTTTAGAAGGTTTTTTAACTAAACCACCTGCGTCAACTTTTTTGGATTGTTCATAGATTTCACCATTGAAAACCCAAACTTTAATACCGATAGCACCAAAAGTTGTGCGAGATGTTGCAACACCATAGTCGATGTCTGAACGTAATGTGTGAAGAGGTACACGACCTTCTTTCATCCATTCTGTTCTTGCAATTTCAGCACCACCAAGACGACCAGAACATCTGATTTTTACGCCTTGAGCACCACTTTGCATTGCTTTAGAAACAGCCATTTTCATAGCTCTTCTAAATGAACCACGTGATGCTAATTGTCTTGCTACGTTTTCCGCAATTAATTTCGCATTGCCTTCAGGTTTTTTGATTTCTTTAATCTTAATTTGAACCTTTTTGTCTGAAAGTTTTTGTAAACGAGCGCCTAACTTTTCAACATTTGAACCTTTTGAACCAATAATGATTCCAGGACGACTTGTTGTAATTACAATAGTTACACGTTGTGGTTTACGGATGATTTCAACATCAGCAATTTCAGCACCTTGTACTTCTGGACAGTCTACTAAAGTTCTACGTAAGAGTAAATCTTCATGTAAAGTATCTGCATATTCTTTTGAATCTACATACCATTTAGACTTCCAAGTCTTATTAACTCCTATACGGAGACCAATTGGATTAACTTTTTGTCCCATTTATTCCCCCAAGTTCGCTTTTTCATCTACAAATACTGTAATGTGAGACATTCGCTTGAGCAGAATATCACGTCTTCCATGGGATCTTGGCCACACACGTTTCATGCGAGGACCTTCGTCTACCATCAGATGTGTAACATATAAAGTATCTTCATCGATTTTATTGTTAACATTCATAGCATTTGCTCCAGCACTTTGTACCACCTTTAGAAGTAGTCTTGCACCCTTTTGAGGCATAGCCTCTAAGATTGCTACTGCTTCAGTATAAGGCTTTCTCCTAATTAAGTTAGCTACTGGGCGAACTTTAGTTGGTGAAATCATAAGATACTTTGCTACTGCTCTGTAGCCTGTTATATTCTTCATATCTTACCTTCCCTTCTTCTTATCAGAGGCAGCATGGCCACGGAATAATCTAGTAGGTGCAAACTCACCGAGTTTATGTCCAACTAAGTTTTCCGTTACGTAAACTGGTATCCATGTTTTTCCGTTATATACGGAAATTGTGATACCTACCATTTCTGGAATGATCGTTGAAGCGCGGGAATACGTCTTGATCATCGCATTACTACCAGACTTGCCAGATTCTGTAACTCTTTTTAAAAGCTTCTTTTCAATAAAAGGGCCTTTTTTAATTGATCGTGCCATTTTATACTCCTACTTTCGCTTCTTAACAATGAACTTACTTGAAGGTTTCTTTTTAGACCTAGTCTTTCCGCCCTTAGCAAGTTTACCCCAAGGTGAAACTGGATGGCGACCGCCATTAGTTGTACCTTCACCACCACCATGAGGGTGATCGTGTGGATTCATAACAACACCACGAACTTTCGGACGTCTACCAAGATGGCGTGATTTACCCGCTTTACCTAAGTTTACGTTCATATGATCTTCATTACCTAATTGACCAAGTGTTGCATAACATTCTCCAAAAATCATACGCATTTCACCTGAAGGTAATTTAACTGTTACATAGTCGTTGTTTTTTGCAACAATAATTGCACCTAAACCTGCACTACGTACTAACTGTCCACCACGTCCAAGAGTTAATTCAACATTGAATATTTGGAGACCTAAAGGAATGTTCTTCATAGGAAGAGCATTACCTGTAGATAATGGAGCGTCTGGACCGCTCATTACTTTAGCACCAACTTCTAATCCCTTAGGAGCTAGCATGTAACGTTTTTCACCGTCTGCATAAAACACTAAAGCAATGTTTGCTGTTCTATTTGGGTCATATTCTATGGTTTTAACTACACCAGGAATACCAATTTTATTACGCTTAAAATCAATAATACGATAAGCGCGTTTATGCCCACCACCCCTTCGGCGTACACTAATGCGACCATTACTATCACGACCAGCTTTTTGATGTAAACTTCTGGTTAGTGATTTTTCTGGCCTATTCGTTGTAATATCGTCAAAAACTAAAGAAGTCTTCTGACGAAGAGCGGGAGTATTGGGCTTATAAGATTTAAGAGCCATTTTCCAAATTCTCCTTATACGCCTTCGATGGCTTGGATACTTTCACCCTTAGCCAAAGTCACGACAGCCTTTTTCCAGTTACCTGTAGTTCCTTTTATAGAACCACCTTTTGCTCTGGTATATTTAGGCTTGCCTTTTACGATCATAATATTACATTTTGTAACTGATACTTTAAAAATTTCAGCTACAGCAGATTCAACGTCGAACTTATTAGCACGAGTGTTAATTCTAAATGTATATTTTTTACATTCACCATCACGAGCTGCATTTGATTTTTCGCTCAATACTGGTGCAATGATTACTTCATCTGCTCTCATTTATCGACCCCCCTCTTTCACGCCTAAAAAATCATTAAGATTTTCTGCAGCGGTTTCCAATACAAGAATCTTTCTAGCATAAAGAAGTTCTTTAGCTGAGAGTTTGTTGAAGGAAAGAACACGTAAATAAGGGATGTTTTTTGCTGCTCTACGCATCATTTTGTCATCATCCTTAAGTATAAGTGTTGTTCTTTTTTCGTCACACTTAAAGTTCTTTAATATGGTAGCGAGGTCTTTGGTTTTTCCATTCTCACTTGTAAAATCTTCAACAACAAATAAGCGCTCATCTTGGGCACTTTTTGAAAGAAGACTACGAATAGCTAATCTCTTCATCTTTTTAGGTAGTTGATAGCTATAATCACGTGGTTTTGGTCCAAATGTTGTACCTCCACCTACTAAAATAGGAGATTTTTTATCACCTAAACGTGCATTACCAGTTCCCTTCTGCTTGTAAGGCTTAGCATTGCTGTAATTGACCTCAGCACGGGTCTTAGTGCTTGCTGTACCAACACGACGATTAGCAAGCTCATTGTTTACGGCATAGTAAATACTTCCGTCACTAACCACACAATTAAAGACATAATCATTTAATTGTATCGTTTTGACTTCTTTGCCGTTTGTAGAAAAGACTTTATATTCCATAATTATCTCGCACCTACTTCTTAATCGCTTTTTTTACGATGACAACGCTCTGAGAGGGACCAGGAATTGCTCCCTTAACCATCAGTACTTGCATGTTCTCATCTACACGAATCACTTTGAGATTCTGAACTGTTGTCTTTTCTCCACCCATTCTACCAGCCATTCTGCGGCCTTTAAATGTGCGGGATGGGGTAGCAGACATTCCTGTACCACCAATATCTCTGTGGAACTTGGAACCGTGTGTTGCACGTCCTCCACCAAAACCGTGGCGTTTTACACCACCAGCGAATCCCTTACCTTTTGAGGTGCCAGTTACATCTACGAATGCAGTGTCTTTAAAAATATCAACACCCAATTCTTCACCAACTTCTACTTCCTTTTCATATCCTCTGAACTCTTCTACATTTTGCTTTGGAGCACATGTATCTTTGAATTGTCCAGCGTAAGGTTTAGTAATGGTGCTTTTTTTCTTGTCAACAGAACCTAAAACTGCGGCTTCATACCCGTTTTTTTCTTCGGTTCTATGACCGATGACAACATTGCCCTCAAACTTTATAACAGTCACAGGAGTGAGTCTGCCGTCAGCATCAAACACCTGTGTCATTCCAACTTTTTTGCCGATAAGCCCTAACATTGTTTCCTCACCTCTTTACTGTTTGATCTCAACATCAACACCGGCAGGAAGCTCAAGTTTCATTAGCGCATCCATAACCTTTGATGTGGGATCTAAAATGTCAATCAAACGCTTATGAGTTCTCATTTCAAACTGCTCACGGGACTTTTTATTGACATGGGGCGATTTCAGGACAGTGTACTTATTGATACGAGTTGGGAGAGGTACCGGACCTGAAACTTTTGATCCAGCCTTTACTACTGTCTGAACGATTGCTTTTGAGCTTTGTTCAACAAGCTCAACATCAAAACCTCTCAATCTGACTCGAATTCTTTCTTTAGCCATTATTCCTCCAAAAAACGGATCTTGTCAGTATTTTAATTACTGACAAGATATTCGCTTATAAGAATTATTCGATAATTTCTGTAACTTGACCTGAAGCAACGGTTCTACCACCTTCACGAATAGCGAAGCGTAGACCTTTGTCCATAGCAATAGGGTTAATCAAGGTAACAGTAAATGTTGTATTATCGCCAGGTAAGATCATTTGTTTATCTTCTGGTAATTCTACAGAACCTGTAATATCAGTTGTTCTGAAGTAGAATTGTGGGCGATAACCTGAGAAGAATGGTTTGTGACGACCACCTTCTTCTTTGCTTAATACATATGCTGTACCAACAAACTTGCTGTGAGGCTCAATTGATTTAGGAGCGGCAAGAACTTGACCACGAACAACGTCGTTTTTGTCTACACCACGTAGTAGTGCACCAATGTTATCACCAGCTTGACCTTCATCTAATAGTTTGTTGAACATTTCAACACCAGTACATACTGTATCTTTAGTAGGTTTAATACCAACAATTTGAACAGGATCGTTAACGTGAACAATACCACGTTCGATACGACCAGTTACAACAGTACCACGACCTGAAATTGAGAAAATATCTTCAATAGGCATTAGGAATGGTTTATCAACATCTCTTTCTGGGAGAGGGATATAAGTATCCATAGCTTCTAATAATTCATCAATACATTTTGTTTTTTCTGGGTCATCTGGATGCTCTAAAGCTTCAAAAGCTGAGCCACTGATAATTGGACATGTTTCGCCGTCAAAACCGTTTTCAGTTAAAAGATCTCTCATTTCTTCTTCAACTAATTCAATTAAGTCTGGATCATCTACTTGGTCTGTTTTGTTAACGAAAACAAGAATTGAAGGAACACCAACTTGTCTTGCAAGTAAGATATGTTCTTTTGTTTGTGCCATAGCGCCGTCAGTTGCTGCAACTACGATAATTGCACCGTCCATTTGTGCTGCACCAGTAATCATGTTTTTGATATAGTCAGCGTGACCTGGACAGTCAACGTGTGCATAGTGTCTGTTGTCTGATTGGTATTCAACGTGACGAGTGTTAATAGTAATACCACGTTCTTGCTCTTCTGGAGCGTTGTCAATTAAATCATAAGCTAGAGCTTTATCACCGAACTTTCTAGCACAGTGCTGTGTAATTGCTGCGGTGAGAGTAGTCTTACCGTGGTCAACGTGACCTATAGTTCCAACATTAACGTGAGGCTTAGTTCTATCAAACTTTTGTTTAGCCATCTCTTTCCTCCTTGTGCCGTTTTCTTTTCGGTCACAAAATAATTAATATGAACCTATAAAGGTATAAGTTCCTTCATAGTTTTTGAGACAAACGCATATTATATCTATAGAGAAAAAAGGTGTTCCAGAGGTCGAGTTTTAATAAATTAAAAGCCGACATAGCTTAAGTTTGAAAAAAAACTTTAGTTCTGAAACCATCAATTATCAAATATAGACAATTTGTTTGGCTCACTATCATAATCGGGGACTCAGGTCACCACAACTATGAACCTTAGTCAATATATTAAAAACGAATATTATTGTCAACACCTGTTGCTTGGTTTTATAATATAAAGACTTTATTAAAATAATTTAGTTTTTTACAAGCTAAATTAAGTTTCTTTGTTTTTGCTGCAAGGTTATTCTCATCTGCATAATTAAAAACAAGCAACAAACACTGTTGCTTGTAGTATTATTTGTTCTTTTAGAATTACCATCTGAAATGGGAGAAAGCTTTGTTTGCTTCTGCCATTCTGTGCATTTCTTCTTTCTTTTTAAATGCTGAACCTGTGTTAGCACAAGCATCTAAAATTTCATTAGACAATTTTTCACTCATAGAGCGACCGTTACGATTTCTCGCAGCAGTAATTATCCATTTCATTGCTAAAGTTTCACCTCTAGCTGCATTAACTTCTACAGGCACTTGATAAGTTGATCCACCAACACGGCGAGATTTAACTTCTACAACAGGTTTGACGTTTTCTAATGCTTTTGCAAAAGCGTCTACTGCTTTTTCATCAATTTTGTTCTCTACTGTTTCTAATGCTGTATAAACAATATTTGTGCTTACTGATTTTTTACCATCAAGCATTAAATGACGGATAAATTGTTCAATAATTACACTACCATATTTTGCATCTGGTATAATTTCTCGTTTTGTAGCTGCTTTTCTTCTTGACATATTTTCCCCCTTAAGCCTTTGGCTTCTTAGCGCCATACTTAGAGCGACTTCTCATACGATCTGCAACACCAAGAGTATCCTTAGCACCACGAACGATATGATAACGTACACCAGGAAGGTCTTTTACTCTACCACCACGTAGTAAAACTACTGAGTGTTCTTGTAGATTGTGACCAATACCAGGGATATAAGCAGTTACTTCAATTCCATTTGATAAACGAACACGAGCTACCTTTCTTAGCGCAGAGTTTGGTTTCTTAGGAGTTACAGTCATAACTCTAGTACAAACACCACGTTTTTGAGGGCAACTTTCAAGAGCTGGAGATTTAGTCTTATTTATCTGACTTTTTCTCCCTTTTCTAATTAGCTGATTAATAGTAGGCATCTTCTCGATACACTCCCTTTTTAAATTCGCGATCCGCACAATTCTCACTTTTGGGGATCTATACTCTTCTTATAAGAGAAAAATATTTCCAATAAAAAGCAGTCAGCATGAATACAATTGAGTTATTACTAACAGACTCTCTATAAGGATATCATGCCGACAGGCACAACATCCTCAAAAGATATCTATTAAACACTAGTTGCATCAACTACTTTCTAAAATTACCATTTTTTTCGATGCCCATTTCGGCTGCCATATTCTCGCGCCTTTGAGCAACTTCCTGTTGTCCTGCATCGTGTGCATTTAACAACAGTTTTTCATTGTCAAGTTTGACCTTTCTATATCGTCGCATACCTGTTCCAGCTGGAATCAAGTGTCCAATAACAACGTTTTCTTTCAAACCCCTCAACTCGTCTGTTTTACCAGCAATTGCGCTTTCTGTCAAGACCTTAGTAGTTTCTTGGAAAGAAGCCGCTGATAAGAATGACTCAATTGAAAGTGCTGCTCTTGTAATACCGAGCAACAATGGTTTAGCTACAGCAGGTTGTCCACCTTCTTTAACTACCCTTTCGTTTTCACTATGGAAGCGTTGTTTATCAACTTGTTGTCCTTGTACTAAATCTGTATCACCAGAGGTAACAACTTCTACTTTTTTAAGCATTTGTCTAACAATAACACCTAAGTGTTTATCATTAATATCTACACCTTGCATTCTGTAAACAGATTGAACTTCGTCAACCAAGAAGGATTGGAGGTCATTTTCACCCTTGATATTTAAAATATCATGTGGATCAATAGCGCCGTCACACAATCTTTCTCCAGCTTCAACAGTATCTCCATCTCTTACAAGTAAGTGCTTATTCATAGGTACTACATGCTTAAAGCTTTCGCCATATGAGTCAACAACTCTAACAACGATTTTACCTTTAGAAACATTACCAACTTCAACAACACCTGAAACTTTAGCTAATACTGAAATGTTTTTAGGCTTTCTTGCTTCAAACAATTCACCAACACGTGGAAGACCACCTGTAATATCAGCAGTTTTAGCACCACTTTTAATAATCTTTGCAATGATTTCACCAACATGAATTTCTTGGTTATCTTCACAAGTTAAGTAAGTACCGCCAGGAAGTTGATAGTTTATTAAGACTTCGCCTTCACCATCTGGTTCAGTAGTTACTAAAATTCTTGGTTGCAAGTGCTCAAGTTTATGTTCTGTAATCCTTCTTTGAATATTACCTGTTTCAAAGTTTTTCTCTTCAATCATAGTTGAACCACCAGCTATATCAACAAAATGGATATAACCTCTGAATTCACAAATAAATGGTTCGCTAAACGGATCATAATAAGCAATTGGTTTTCCTGATGGAATGTAGTTGTTAATTTCTACATATTTTTCCAACTCAGAACCAGGTTTAATTACAGCCTTTTGGTCTTTACCAACAATTAAGACTTTATCATCTAAGATTTTAACTATTCCGTTTTCACTACTTAATACAGTTTCTTCTGGTCTTCCTTTAGCAGTATATAAAGGAGTACCTTTTGCAATAGCATCTCCATCTTTAACTAAAAGTTTGCCATAAGAGCCTTCTTCTATTTCAAGCACAACTACATCATAATTAATGAAACCTTTTCTTGAGAATACTTTAATTCCATCAGTTTCTCTAATTACGTAACTTCCTTCAACCGAAGTGATAATAATTGGATGCTTAAATGTAACTTCGTTATCTTCTGATGAAGTTGATGCAGTACCACCGATGTGGAAAGTTCTCATAGTTA
>CAZHNE010000004.1:20874-32666 GCA_964533775.1 uncultured Spirochaetaceae bacterium
GGATGATAAATATCTTCAACAGGACAGCGACCTACTATACGTGTGCTCAATGATTCAATTAAGTCTTCACCCTCTTTAAGAGCTTCAACCCAAATACCATTAATTGTAAAACAGTCATGCTCATTAACAACAACGTCTTGTGAAATATCAACTAAACGACGTGTTAAATAACCAGCCTCTGCTGTTTTAAGAGCAGTATCTGAAAGTCCTTTACGAGCACCGTTTGTAGAAATAAAGAATTCAATTATTGAAAGACCTTCTTTAAAGTTGGATTTAATTGGGAACTCGATAACGTCCCCTGTAGGTTTTGCCATCAATCCACGCATACCGCCTAACTGTCTGATCTGGGTTTTACTACCACGAGCACCTGAATCAGCCATTAAGAATAAAGGATTAAATCCATTTTGGCTTTCTTTTAATTCTTTCATTAATTCATCAGCCAATCTTTCATTTGCGTCAGTCCAAACTTCAATTACACGGTTATAACGCTCTTCAGCAGAAATACTTGCAAGAACACTGTATTGTTTCTTGATTTCATCATGCTTATCAGAAGCTTCTTGCATTATTTGTTCTTTTGCAGCAGGAATAATCATATCTGATAGACCAATAGTAGCTCCAAAGAGAGTTGCATATTTAAATCCAATATCTTTAACAGAGTCTAACAATTGTACAGCTACAGAGTTTTTCCTCTCCGCAATAGTATCACCAATTAATACTTTAAGCTCTTTATCTCCAAAGCATAAGTTTTGGAACTCAATACCTTCTGGTAATATTGAGTTAAAAATTACTCTACCTGGAGTCGTTTTAATTCTTTTGCCATTTTCTAATCTAAATAAGATTTTAGCATTGTATGACAAAATTTCATTATCTATAGCGGCTTCTATTTCACCTAAACTTTCATAAAGATGACCTTCACCTTTAGCCCCATTCATAGCACGTGTTAAGTAGTTAACACCAAGTACCATATCTTGAGATGGGAATACAATAGGTTTACCGTTAGCAGGGTCAAGCAAGTTTGTAGAACTTAACATAAGAGTCCAACATTCTAATTGAGCTGCTTGTGTTAATGGAATATGTACAGCCATTTGGTCCCCGTCAAAGTCAGCATTAAATGCGTGACATACTAATGGGTGAAGCTTAATAGCTTTTCCATCAACTAAGACAGGCTCAAAGGCTTGAATCCCTAATCTGTGTAGTGTTGGAGCGCGGTTAAGCATAACTGGGTGTTCACTAACTACATCATCAAGGATTGACCATACTTCATCTGTTTCTTGTTCTACTAAGTTTTTAGCTTTTTTAATGTTATAAACAACACCTTTTTGAACAAGTTTTTTCATAATAAATGGCTTGTATAGTTCAAGAGCCATTTTTGATGGTAAACCACATTGGTGAATTCTTAATTCTGGACCAACAACAATAACTGAACGACCTGAATAGTCTACACGTTTACCAAGTAGGTTTTGTCTAAATCTACCTTGTTTACCTTTTAGCATGTCAGATAATGATTTCAGTGGCCTGTTATTAGCTCCACGAACAACACGTTTTCTCTTTGTGTTGTCAAATAGAGCATCGACAGCTTCTTGAAGCATTCTTTTTTCATTTCTGATAATAATATCAGGAGCATGCAATTGGATTAATCGTGATAAACGGTTGTTTCTGTTTATTAATCTTCTATATAAATCATTTAAATCTGAAGTTGCAAAACGTCCACCGTCAAGTTGTACCATTGGACGTAAGTCTGGTGGTATAACAGGTACAACGGTAAGGATCATCCACTCAGGTTTGTTTTCTGAGTTTCTAAAACTTTCACATACTTCAATTCTTTTATAAAGATGCTTGTCTACCTTACCTTCTTTAGCTCTCATCTCTTCACGAAGCTCATAACTCATTTTGTCTAAGTCTAAGTTAGAGAGTATTTCGCGAACAGCTTCAGCACCCATTCCGGCACGGAAAACTTCACCATATTGCTCTAGAGCATCATAGTATTCATCTTCAGATAAAATTTGTTTTTCTTGTAAATCTGTTTCACCAGGTGAAACAACAATATATTTCTCATAATATAAAACGCTTTGTAAATTAGTTCTTGAAATATCAAGCAATAAACTCATACGAGAAGGAACTGATCTGTAATACCAAATATGGGATACTGGTGAAGCTAGTGTAATGTGGCCCATTCTTTCACGACGGACTTTTACATTAGTAACTTCAACACCACAACGGTCACAAACTACTCCTTTATAACGAATAGATTTGAATTTTCCACAGTAGCATTCCCACTCTTTAGTAGTACCAAATATTTTTTCACAAAACAGACCATCCCTCTCAGGACGCAAAGTACGGTAATTGATAGTTTCTGGTTTTTTAACTTCACCATAAGACCAATCTTTGATCTGTTCTGGTGAGGCTAATTTTATTCTAACACTATCAAAATCTTGAATTTCTTTCATTCCGTTATACTCCTGATTAGTTTAGAGGTGTTTTCTCTTTCTTCATGATAAGCTCTTCATCCCTTTCGGTTAGAGGCACTTGTCTACCATCACTGTCGTAGACAGACATATCTAATGCTAGACCACGTATTTCTTGAACTAGTACATTAAACGCTTCTGGCATACCAACTGCTGTAGAAGGTTCGCCTTTAACAATACTTTCATAAATCTTAACACGCCCAGTCATATCATCACTCTTGATTGTTAACAATTCTTGGAGAGTGTTTGCCGCACCATAAGCTTCTAATGCCCAAACTTCCATTTCTCCTAGTCTTTGACCACCAAATTGTGCTTTACCACCAAGAGGTTGCTGAGTTACTAGAGAGTAAGGGCCCGTAGCACGAGCATGCATTTTGTCATCAACTAAGTGGTGTAACTTAAGATAGTATATATATCCACAGAATACTGGGTTAACAAGCTTTACACCTGTTCTTCCATCATAAAGTGTTTCTTTACTATCCCTAGGTAAGCCGGCTTCGACCATCTTTTCTTCAATTTTATCAAGGCTTGCACTTTGGAAAACAGGAGATGAATACCATTCATCTAATGCAACCCCTGCCCAGCCTAATTGTGTTTCCATTAACTGACCGATGTTCATTCGAGAAGGAACACCAAGAGGGTTAAGACATAAATCTAAAGCAGTACCATCAGCCATAAACGGCATATCTTCTTCAGGTAAAATCCTTGAAATTACACCCTTGTTTCCGTGACGACCTGCCATTTTGTCCCCTTGTCTCAACTTTCTCTTTGTTGCAACAAGAACTTTAACAGATTCTTCAACGCCAGGAGGTAATTCATCGTTGTTTGCCTTAGTTAGACGTTGAACGTCAATTACTATTCCACTAGTTCCGTGAGGAACTTTTAATGAAGAGTCTCTAACTTCTTTAGCTTTCTCACCAAAAATTGAATTTAATAATTTAAATTCAGGAGTTGTATCTCCTTCACTCTTTGGAGTTACCTTACCAACTAAGATAGACCCGGGTGTTACAAAAGCACCAATTCTTACAATACCATCTTCATCTAGTTGCTCTAACATTTTTTCACTTGTGTTAGGGATATCTCCAGTAAGTTTTTCAGGGCCTAATTTAGTTTCTCTAACATCAATTGTATATTCTTTTATATGGATAGATGTAAAAATATCTTCTCTAACTACTTTCTCACTGATTAATACAGCATCTTCATAGTTATAACCATCCCAAGGCATAAAGCCAACTAAAATGTTTCTACCTAATGCTAGTTGTCCTCTATCTGTAGCTGGGCCATCAGCAATAACTTCACCAGCTTCTACAGTTTGACCAACATCTACCAATGGTTTTTGATTCATACTAGTATCTTGGTTAGTTCTTGAAAATTTCAGAACTTCATAAACATCAACAATACCATCCATATCTACTTCATCTGGCTTAATTACTATCTTTGTTGATGATACATACTCAACAACACCAGCTCTTTTAGCTTTGATTAATACTCCAGAGTCATAAGCTGCTTTAGCCTCCATACCTGTTCCAACACGAGGTGTTTCAGGGAAAAGTAGAGGTACTGCTTGACGTTGCATGTTTGCACCCATAAGTGCTCTGTTTGCATCATCATGCTCTAAAAATGGTATCAAGGATGAAGCGACAGAAATTACTTGTTTTGGACTTACATCCATGTATTTTATATCTTTTGGATGCTTTGTAGAATAATCTCCACTCTTTCTTACAGGAATATCATCCTCTAAGAAGTTACCATCATCATCAAGATGTATAGTAGCTTGAGCGATAAAATATTTCTCTTCGTCATTTGCATCTAAATATCTATATTGCTTTGAAGCAACTCCATCTATAACTCTTCTATATGGAGTTTCTAAAAATCCATATTTATTAATTCTAGTATAGTTTGCAAGAGATAAAATTAGACCAATATTTGGACCTTCCGGTGTTTCAATCGGACACATTCTACCGTAGTGAGTATAGTGTACGTCACGAACTTGGAAGCCAGCACGATCTCTTGATAAACCACCAGGACCTAAAGCTGTTAATCTTCTCTTATGTGTTAACTCAGCTAATGGGTTAACTTGGTCCATAAATTGTGATAACTGGGAAGAACCAAAGAATTCTTTAATAGCTGCAACTATAGGCTTAATAGATATTAAGTCTTGAGGTCTAACGCTATCATTTTCTAGGTTCATCCTATCTTTTGCAATTCTCTCCATTCTGGAGAAAGCACTCTTCATTGCATTTTGCAACAATTCACCAACACAACGAACACGTCTGTTTCCTAAATTGTCAATATCATCAATGTGATATAATGTTTCATCTTGGTTACTATAAACCTTAATAAGATAATCCATTGTATTTACGATATCAACTGGAGTTAAAACTGTGTTAGATGTATCTTCTTCCTCTTCATCATCGTTTAAGGAACCAAATTTTTTGTTAAATTTATAACGACCAACAGCACCTAAGTCATAACGACGTGAAGACATAAACATATTAGGAAGATCTTTTTCTGCTCTTTCTACAGCAATCATTTCACCTGGTTGTAAAACGTTATAAATTGTAGATAAAACAGCTTCCTTTGTAGGTTCACCTTTATTGTCTAAAGTAAATTTAGAGTTTTGTTCGTTTTCTAAACAGTTTAAAATCATTGGATCTTTCAATGCTTCATCTGATTCTAAATCAACAATACTTAACTTTTTAACTTTGTGAACTTTTAATAATTCTTCTATTTCATGAGGATTTAACATAGTTCCAGCTGTTAAGAAAATCTTTTTGGTTTTTTTCCCGTCATCGTCGACAGTATTAACCCAAATATCTTTAGCTAAATAGCTTGAATCTAAGTAATCCAAAATTTCTGGATTGTTTTTCAATTCTACTTGTTCTACTTTGTAAAATTGTTCAATAATCGCCTCACGAGTATTTATACCAATGGCTCTGAGGAATAAAGTTGCTAGAATTCGTTTCTTTCTGTCGATCTTTGCATAAATGAGCTTCTTTTTATCATCAATTTCAAACTCTAACCATGCTCCACGGTATGGTATAATTCTGGACGAATAAATTTCTTTTTCAGTTTTCTCATATGAAAAAATAACACCTGGGGATCTGTGAATTTGAGAAACAACAACTCGTTCTGCACCATTAATAATAAATGTTCCACGATCTGTCATCACAGGGATATCACCAAAGAAAATTTCTTTTTCTCTGATTTCACCGTCAGGAAGTTCAAGACTTATAGTTGCCTTAATAGGAACATTATAAGTACGACCTTTCTTTTTACATTGTGATTCTGTTAATTTTTGATTTTCAAAGTCAATTACATAATTATTATAAACCAAACGCATTTCGCCGTTCGGACTTTCAATAGGGAATGTGTTTTGAAAAACTTCTTCTAATCCTGAAGGATCATCATTACTAACTACTACATCATTATTACTGCGATTAAATTGTAAAAACCGCTCATATGAGTCCAGTTGGACACCTATTAGGTTTGGGAGTTCACAAACTTCTTTAAATTCAGAACCGATGTATGTGCGTTTTATGGATTTGCCTGAGGCACCCATCTTCTACCCTCCACGTCAAAGATCTAAGATAAACTTAGTCGGTGTATTACACCTGTCTCCCCAAAAGGGGAATGAAAAGACACGTTTAGCCACCTTAGTAGGTGGCAATTTGCCTTTATTCAAAAGTAAGGCTAAAACTAAGGCCTGACCCGGTGAACCGGGTCTGGCTATAATTCTTATTCAGCAGCAACAAGTTCAACTGTTGCACCAGCTTCTTCAAGTTGTTTTTTAAGAGCTTCAGCATCTTCTTTGCTAACTGCTTCTTTAACAGTTTGATTACCAGCTTCAACCATTGTCTTTGCTTCTTTAAGACCAAGACCGGTGATAGCACGAACTGCTTTAATTGCAGGAATTTTCTTCTTAGGATCTGCTTCTTTCAAGATTACGTTGAATTCTGTTGGTTCTTCAACAGCTTCAGCTTCTGCAGCAGCAGGACCAGCAGCAACAGCAGCAGCTGCAGTTACCCCAAATTTCTCTTCCATCATGGTAATTAGTTCTGATACTTCTAGAACTGTCATGTTAGCAATTGTTTCTAAAATTTCTTCTTTAGTAGCCATATTATCTTCTCCTTAATTTATATTCTTCACAACAGTAGCAGGTTACGCGTGAAGACTAATGTTGTGTTATTTTATTCAGCGTCAGCTGCGCTTTCGCTGTTTTTTTCTACATATGCAAGCATAGTTGCTGCAAGTTTTTGTACTGGTGCTTTCATTGTGCCCATTAGAATTGATAACAATTCAAGTCTGCCAGGTAGTTTACTAAATACTTCAATTTCTTCAGCACTAAAAAGACGATCATCAATTTTAGCACATTTTATTGTCATTGGAGATCCGTCTTTTTTTGATTTAAAAACTGATTTAGCTATTGAATTAGCGTTATCACCTTTTGATAAAGCAACAGCTGTAGGACCAACAAATACATCATCTGCAATTTCAATACCTAAGTCTTTCATTGCTAATTTTGCAAAGCTATTTTTTACAACTCGGTATGTACCTTCGTTTTCTAATAGTTCTTTACGTAATTTTGTAATTTGTTCTACAGTCATTCCTCTGTAATCGGTAAAAATAAAACCGCTATATTGTTCAAACTCATCTCTCAACTCTTTAACAGCTTTTTGTTTAGCTGGAGTAATGCGTGTTTTTTTGTCCATTGCAATTTCCTCCTAGTTTAAATAAAGTCTTTGGCCGACACATGAACACCAGGGCCCATAGTGGAGGACAATGCTAATGAAAGAACAAAATCGCCTTTTGCATCAGCAGGTTTCCTACGAATGATTTCTTTTAAAGCTGTTTTTGCGTTTTCACTAACCTTTTCAGGATCCATGCTTACACGACCAACTGCTAGGTGAACTACACCAGTCTTGTCAGAACGGAATTCTACACGACCTTTTTGTAATTCTTCTAAAGCACCTTTGATATCAAAAGTAACTGTTTGTGTTTTAGGGTTAGGCATTAAACCTCTTCTTCCTAAAATAGGACCTAAACGACCAACATCTTTCATCATATCTGGTGTAGCAACTGCCACGTCGAAATCTAACCAACCACCGCGAATTTTATCAATTAAATCTACATCACCAACATAAGTTGCACCAGCTTCTTTAGCTTCTTCAACTTTGTCACCTTTACAGAAAACAAGGATACGTTTTTGCTCACCAAATTGGTGTGGTAAAACACAAGTATCACGAACTGTTTGGCTTTTCTTAAGTGATAAATTTACTGATAACTCTACAGTTTCATCAAATTTTGCAAATGCAATTTCTTTAACTAATTTAGAAGCTTCATCAAAAGTATATAGATTTTCTGAATCTATCTTTTTTGCTGCTTCAAGATATTTCTTTCCACGCTTCATATTAGCCCTCCACCAATACGCCCATGCTTCTGCAAGCACCAGCGACAATCTTCTTCGCAGCTTCGATGTCATTTGCATTTAAATCAGGCATCTTAACTTTTGCGATTTCTTCTAACTGTGCATTTGTGATTTTCCCAACTTTTTCTGTGTGAGGAACGCCACTACCTTTAGCAAGGCCTAAAGCCTTTTTAATAAGTACTGCAGCAGGTGGAGTCTTTAAAATAAATGTAAAGCTCCTATCAGAGTAGACTGTAATGATAACAGGAAGGATTAGTCCAGCTTCATAAGACTTTGTTTTGTCATTGAACTGCTGAACAAATTGTGGTGCACTAACGCCGTGTGGGCCTAACGCTGGACCAATTGGTGGTGCAGGTGTAGCCTTTTGGGCAGGACACTGTAATTTAATTACAGCTGCGACCTTTTTCTTTGCCATAGTTTTCTCCTTTGTAGCTTAAAAATTAAAACTTTAATCTTAAATTTAAGCTTCATATTGGTTATAACGCCTGTCATACGAGCAGGCTCCCACCTAATCAACTAAAGAGTTGAAGAGGAGTATAAACGAATAAATTCATTTTATAAAAAATCGATATATTTTATAAAACATAAAAAGTGGTTTATATTTTTTCTAGTATATAAACTAAACTTTCTTACTTTATATATTTTTCTACTTGTTCGTAAGTTAACTCTACAGGTGTTGAGCGTCCAAAAATGCCAACACTGACAACAATTTTGTTTTTTTCTAAATTAACTTTTTCTATTTCGCCAGAGAATGTATCAAAAGGACCATCTATAATCCTAACTGTTTCTCCAACTGTGAAACTTTGTCTAGGTTTAAATACTTTATCTGCTGGTAATTCACCAGTTTTTCTAAAGATTCTTTTAACTTCTTCTGATCTTAATGGTTTTGGTTTAGCTCGTTCTGTTGTTGTTAAAAAACCAGTAACACCTTGAATTCTTTTAATTTCACCACACCATCTAGCCCAAGAATTATCAGGAAGATCAAGTTCTACAAGAATATATCCAGGAAGGATTTTTTTCTTTACTTCTTTCTCTTGGTCATTTTTAATTTCAATAACAGTTTCAAAAGGAACTTTAACTTCAGAACAAACACTAGCAAATTCAGGATTATTTTCCCTCAACTTATTGATTGTTCTTTCTATCTTTTGCTCGTATCCGGTGTATGTATTTACTACGTACCAACCCTTAGCCATAACACTTCCTATTTTAGAATATTAAATACAGACCTTGAAGTAATAAATAATCTACAAGACCTAGTATAGCCGCAAAAATTACTACAGAAACTAACACAACACGTGTTGAAATAACAACTTGTTCTTTTGTAGGCCAAACTACTTTAGATAGTTCTTGACGTGATTCTTTAAAAAAACTAACTATTTTACCCATATTTTCTCCCTAGAATATCTGGAGTATAAGATCCAAACTTTAATAAATCATGTTTTAGGCGCTTCTAGCGCACCGTTTCTACTGAAATTTGTACATATCATAATTACAACTAAACCCCAGTAAAATGACTTTACTGAGATTTTAACGTTTATCCCCATAAACATCAATACGAGAAGCCAACAGGTCAGATAGGATTCGAACCTACAACACCCGGTTTTGGAGACCAGTGCTCTAGCCATTGGAGCTACTGACCTGTTCGCTTCTCGATCAACAAAGGAATTAGACTATTTAATTTTTGCTTCTTTGTGCAAAGTATGCTTGCGTTCAAATGGGCAATATTTATTAAACTCTAATTTGCCTGGTGTATTACGGCGGTTTTTTTCTGTTGTATAATTTCTATTATTACAAGAGGTACACTTTAAAGATATCTTTTCTACAGGTCCTTTCTTACTCTTTGCCATATTCCTTACTCCTTGCAAGTTGCATTTTCAAATGCTCTAAGGTTTTTTTTCCTATAGCCCTCAAGCAGAGTTGAACTGCTGACCCCCACCTTACCAAGGTGGTGCTCTACCACTGAGCTATAAGGGCAAAAACAATTGCCATTGCATACGAAAAATCACTACATGCGAAACCTAACATACCAAACACAATTCTTTTTGTCAACCAACCTTACCTTATTTTACAATAATTTCATCAATATTCCTATTTACTTATTGTACCATGAATACTATCTTGTAAATCTGTTAGTTTTACTATACTTTATTGATATATATAACAAATTTCTTTGAGGAGAAAAAAATGTCGGATATACAAAAGACAAGATTTGGAAGAACAACTAAAGACATAGTTCAAGACTATGCAGAGCATTTGAAATATACACTAGATGCGGATATCTTCCATAATACAAAAGAGGGTCACTACCATGCGTTAGCATTATCAATTAAAGACAGAATAGTCCATCAATTGCATGCAAGTCGTGAAACTCAAAGAAGTCAAGATGTAAAAAGAGTCTATTATTTATCATTAGAATTCTTAATGGGCAGAGCCATGACAAATAACATCATAAACCTTGGCCTAGAAGACGAAGTAAAAAAGGCTTTGGAAGAATTAGGAAAAGATTACGAAGAGTTGCAAGACCAAGAACCTGATGCTGGTTTAGGTAACGGAGGATTAGGAAGACTTGCTGCATGTTTTTTAGATTCTTTGGCTACTCTAGAAATTCCAGCATTTGGTTATGGAATTAGATACAATTATGGGATTTTCAACCAACACATTAACCACGGTTGGCAAGAAGAATATCCAGATAACTGGCTAAAGAATGGAAACCCTTGGGAAATACCTAGACAAGATTTAAAATTCCCAGTTCGCTTTGGCGGTAAAGTAAAAGTAATTAATGAAAGAGGCAAAGATACTTTCAAATGGGTAGGTGGGGAGATCATAACTGGAATGGGCTATGATATGCCTATTGTTGGATATGGTTGTAAAACAATAAACACTTTGAGATTGTGGAGTGCAGAAGCTGCTGAAGACTTTAACTTCCAAGAGTTTAATGAAGGAGACTACACTGAAGCGGTAAGAGCAAAAATTTCTGCTGAAAATATCTCTCAAGTTTTATATCCAAATGATACTGGTTACATGGGTAAAGAATTGCGTCTTAAACAACAATACTTCTTTGTTTCATGTTCTCTACAAGATATAATGAGACGATTTAAACAAAAAGAAAATCGCAAATGGTCCGACTTCCCATCCCTTGCAGCTATACAGTTAAACGATACTCACCCCTCCCTCGCTATTCCTGAATTAATGAGATTACTCATAGACAATGAAGGATTAACGTGGGATGAAGCTTGGGAAATTACAGAAACCTCGATTGGATATACAAACCATACCTTAATGCCTGAAGCATTAGAAAAATGGTCTCTTCCTATGTTGGAAAAACTGCTTCCAAGACACGTTCAAATAATATTTGAAATAAACCACAGATTTTTGCAAAAGGCTGCAGCTTTTTTCCCATTAAGGCCTCATATGCTTAGCAAGGTAAGCGTAATTGAAGAGTCTAGACCTAAAATGGTTAGAATGGCTAACTTATCAATTATTGGATCACACAGCACTAATGGTGTTGCGCAATTACATAGTCAGCTTTTAAAAACGAACATGTTCCCTGAATTTAACACAATCTTCCCAGATAAATTTAATAACAAAACAAATGGTATTACTCAAAGAAGATGGTTGCTAGGTTCAAACCCTGAATTAGCTAAACTAATTACAAGTGCAATTGGAGATAGTTGGATTTTAGATTTCACAAAAATTAAAGATTTAGCTCCTTTTGCAGAAGACAGTGCTTTTAGAGATGATTTTGTAAAAATTAAAAATAATTGTAAAATAAAAGCTGCTTCTTTCCTTAAAAAAGATACTGGTTTAATAATTAACCCTAACACTATGATTGATACTCAAGTAAAGAGAATTCATGAATACAAGAGACAATTGTTAAATGCTATGAATATTATAATTAT
>CAZHNE010000004.1:32766-41641 GCA_964533775.1 uncultured Spirochaetaceae bacterium
AGAGAATTCATGAATACAAGAGACAATTGTTAAATGCTATGAATATTATAATTATATATTCAAAGCTTAAAAGTGGTGAAATTAAAAAATCAGACATGACTCCAACTACTTTCTTATTTGGAGGAAAAGCTGCTCCTGGTTATGTTAACGCCAAGTTAATTATTAAGTTTATAAATAATATATCACAAATAATTAATAACGATCCTGCGGTTAATGATGTTTTACAAGTATTCTTTATGCCAAACTATAGAGTATCTATGGCTGAAGAAATCATTCCTGCAACTAACCTTAGTGAACAAATTTCCACAGCTGGAACTGAAGCCTCCGGTACAGGTAATATGAAATTTATGGCTAATGGTGCATTAACAATTGGTACCTTAGATGGTGCTACTGTTGAAATGGCTGAAGAGGTAGGTCATGAGAATATGTTTATATTCGGTCACACTGAAGAAGAAATATCTTCTCTCTCCTTAACTTACAACCCATATGATTATATCTTAAACAATGATTCTATAAAACATATTATTGATTTAGTTAACAGTGGGTACTTTAATGTGGGAGAGCCTAACATATTCGATTCTTTAACAAGATCACTTTTAGAAGGTGGAGATCAATACTTCTTATTTGCTGATTTGGATATGTATAATGTTGCCCACAACAAGGCTCGAGAATTATACAAAAACAATCAAAAAGAGTGGAATAAAAAAGCAATACTAAATATTGCAGCATCTGCAAAATTCTCCTCGGACAGAACAATTAAACAGTATGCAACAGAAATTTGGGATGTAAAACCTTGTCCTGTAAAAATGGCAAATGGAAAAGAGACTGCTGTAGAAAACGCTAAAAAGTTTTAGTTAATCTCTTTTTCTTTCAAAAATTAATAGGTGGTTTGATTGTTAAAAATAATCAGACCATCTTTTTTTCTTTTTAAAAAGATTGACAAAAAAGATAAAGAGCCTCATAATAAGTTTGATATCAAAAAGATATCATAATGAATAGGAGAGAAGTTATGAATAAAATAAAAGAGTTTGAAGCTAAGAGTATTAATGGGGGATTAGCTTTGTTGGCTTTCTTAGGTTTACAAGCAGCGGTTGTTGTTCTTTTTTTACTTAGTTTTAAACAATATCTGGTAGTATCAATTATAGCGGGCTCAATAATTGAAGTAATAATAATAGTCTTGTTAACAGGATTTAGAGTCTTAAAACCTAATACAGCTAGAGTGTTAACATTCTTTGGTACATATAGCGGAACATTAAAAGGGCCAGGTTTTTTCTATGTTAACCCACTATATTCAAACGAAACAGTTGGTTTTACAACAGCTGAAAGAAAAGACTCTGCTGGAAACTCAGTCACATTTGAGCGTCCAATAAAAAAGGTTTCTTTAAAAGCTATTACACTAAATAACCAAAAACAAAAGATTAATGATTCAATGGGAAATCCTATTGAAATAGGAATAATAGTAATATGGAAGGTTGTCGATACTGCAAAAGCTGCTTTCTCTGTAGAAAATTACCATGAATTTTTATCAATACAAAGTGATAGTGCTCTTAGAACTATAGTAAGACAATACCCATACGACACACCTGAGGATGATGAGAAACTCTCTCTAAGAGGGGATTCAGCAGAAGTGGCTGAAAACTTAAAAGCTGAAATACAGAGGAAAGTTGAATTTGCTGGTTTAGAAGTTTTAGAAGCTAAAATTACTCATCTAGCTTATGCACCTGAAATTGCTGCTGCTATGCTTCAAAGACAACAAGCTGCTGCAATAATTGATGCTAGAACAATGATTGTAGATGGTGCTGTATCTATGGTACAAATGGCTTTAGAGCAACTAAAAGAAAAAGGCGTTTTAGAATTAGATGAAGAAAGAAAAGCAGCTATGGTTAGCAATCTCTTAGTAATTCTTTGTGGAAACAAAGATGCTCAACCTATTGTTAATTCAGGCTCATTGTATTAATTATTATAACATTAGGAGATATACAACTCCGTCTAACGGCGGAGTTTAAATTATATGACTGAAAAGAAAAAGCAACAAAGAAAGCAGGTACCCCTTAGGCTATCCTCTTCCCTTTATAACGAAATAGCACAATGGGCAGAAAATAATTTTAGATCCGTAAACGGACAAATTGAATATCTGCTTTATGAGTGTGTTAAAAAAAGGAAAAAAAGAATCTCGTCCTCTGTCCTTTTGAAAGAAGAGGTAGATGCTGTTGATAAGTAAAAGTTTATGAAAGCAGTTTTATAAACCACGATATTGCTGGTGGTACTATTTTAATAAATATTGGAGCTAAAATTAAGCTTGGAAGAAAGTTCGCTGTTTTGAACTTTTTAATATTTAATAGATTAAAGGCTATCATTAGTATCATAAGTCCACCGACAGCGGATAATTCGTTTAAACCAGCCTCTCCAAGTAAAGGGGAAATAAATGTTCCAAGAAGAGTAAAAAAACCTTGATAAATAAAAATAACTATAATGCTGAACATTACACCAATTCCGTATGTTGCAGCAAAGACAATAGCCATACTACCATCAAGAAAGCTTTTAATTAATAAAAGCTCATAATCCCCTACTGTTCCAGCTTGAATGGGGCCTAAAATACTCATTGCACCTGAACAAAATAGTACAGAAGCATTTAAAAATCCTTTTGCAAAATTATCACCTTCACCTTTATTTATAGTCTTACGCTCTAAATAATTTCCTATATTATAAATTCCATCATCAAGCTTTAAGCTATAACCAATCAATCCACCTAAAATAGTGGAAAAAAGAAGAACAACATAAGAATCTGTTGCTAATCCCATTGATATACCTATTAACAAAGTACATAACCCTGCAGCATTTTGTACAATGTTTTTAAACTCTTTACTTATATGATTTTTAATAAATAAACCAATCAAGGAACCTATGATAACTGTTATACAGTTGATAATTGTTGCAATCATGGATATTAAATTATAATATAAAGTAGACACATGCAAGAGGTATAATTTTTTTAACGTAACTTTTACACTTGAACTTTAATAATGAATAAAAAAATACGGCAATACCTACAAAGAACTGAATTATATAATAGATGTTCTTCTGCTTGATCTTATTACTAGGAGAGTTAAAAATCATGGAAAAAAACCTACCAGCTATAAAAGCTATTGCCTTTGACTATGGTGGTGTTCTAGCTTACTTTATCCGAAAAGAAGAAATAGCCGAGATGGCAAAATTAGCTAGAGTAGATTTTGATAAGTTTAACTTATCCTTATGGAAACATCGTGATAAATTAGATTCAGGAGAATTTACCAGTATTCAATACTATAACAATGTGCTTGAGATTTGCTCTTCTCCAGTTTCACCAGAGAGTATAGTAGAAACTTTAATAGAAATGGATCTTAAAGGATTTTCTAAAATAAATAAAAACATGCTTCTTTGGGCTAATGCATTAAAGAATAGCGGTTTGAAAACAGCTATTATATCTAACATGGCTGAAGAAACTTACCACTCTTTAGTAAAAAACCAAAATTGGATTAGGCATTTCGATAGTATAACTATTTCAGGGATTATAGGCATTAATAAGCCAGATTATAGGATATTTGATTTTGCTATAAAGCAAATTGGAGTAGAAGCTGAGGAGATTCTTTTTATAGATGATATGCCTATAAATATTGAGAGTGCCCAAAAAGCTGGACTACAAGCTCTTCTTTTCAAGGATACTAAAAAGTTAGAAAAAGACATTAAAAAACATTACCCTTACTTACCGATAAAAGGGCTAAATTAATAATGGGTGTTTTCTAAGCACTTTAAGAGGTATAGATTTGTTTAACATAATTTTAGCAGCAGGACTTTCGTCAAGAATGAAGAAAAACAAACTTTTATTAAACTATAATAACAAAACATTTTTACATCATTTAGTAGAAACAACATTCCATGCCAATTTAGATGTTATTGTTGTTACTGGCTGCTATGCAGAAGAAGTAAATATTGAACTTTCTTCAATTGAAAAGCTATTCAGTAAAAAAATTTATACAGCTCACAATTGTGAGTATGAGTTAGGACAACTTTCTTCTTTAATTAAGGGTGTAAAAAAGTTAAAACAATTAGATAATAAGAGCCCTTATTTTATAAGTGTTGGGGACACTCCTCTTTTGAAAAAAGAAGACTTTCTCTGTTTAATCTCTCACTTAAAAGAGCACGATGCAGTTAGACCATTTGTTAATGGCATCTTTGGTCATCCTGTTTTAATAAGCAACAATCTTACAGATGAAATAATAAACCTTGATTATAAAAATAAAAAGGAAGGCTTAAGATCTTTCTTAAAGAAAAAAGATACAGTAGCCTTCCATTCTTCAAATGAAGCTTACATTAGAGATATTGACACTAAAGAAGCTTATGAAACACTTATTACTAAGTCATTATCGTAAGATAGGTTAATTTTTGCCCCATCTTCAAATTTGCCTTTTAAGATTTCTTTTGCTAAATCATTTTCTACAATTCTCTGAATAGCTCTCTTAATTGGTCTTGCTCCAAAGTCTGGGTTGAACCCTACCTCGTATAGTTTATCTAACAAGGAGTTATCCCAACTTAAATACAATTGCTTAGACTCGAGTCTTTCTTTTAATTCCTCAAGTTGTAATATAACAATTTCCTCAACTTGAGTTTTTCCAAGCTTATTGAAGATTACAATTTCATCAATTCTATTTATAAACTCTGGCTTAAATGAAGAAGCTATTGTGTTATAAATATTGTTTTTAGCTTCTTCTTCACTGCTACCATCAAATAGAAAATGAGAGCCTAAATTACTTGTCATTATAATTACAGTATTAGTAAAGTCTACAACCCTACCTTGGCCGTCTGTAAGTCTTCCATCATCCAACACTTGTAATAAAATATTAAATACATCTGGATGAGCTTTTTCAATTTCATCAAAAAGAATGACAGAATAAGGTCTACGCCTTACAACTTCAGTTAACTGACCACCTTGATCGTAGCCAACATATCCTGGAGGTGCACCGATAAGTCTACTTACTGAATGCTTCTCCATATATTCACTCATATCTATTCTTTCTAATGACTTCTCACTATCAAAAAGGAATTTAGCTAATACTTTAGCAAGCAATGTTTTCCCTACCCCAGTAGGTCCTGCAAACAAGAAGCTACCTAAAGGTTTTCTTTCATCAGAGATTCCTGTCTTGTTTCTTCTAATTGCATCGCTAATTACATTAATTGCAACATCTTGGCCTATAACCTCTTTAGAGAGAGTGTTTTCAAGAGTTAAGTACTTTTCTATTTCACTTTGTTCCATTTTGCTAATAGGGATACCTGTCCAACTACTAACAATTCTTTCTAAGTCTTCTTCAGAAACTTCTTCTCTTAATAAAGATTTGCCACCTTTTTTTAGCTCTTCAATTTTCACAGATAACTCTTCAATTTCTTTTAATAATTGGGGCAATTGCCCGTGCTTAATTTGGGCAGCTGTTGCTAAATCGCCATCTCTTTCTGCGGCACTTTCTTTATTTTTTAAATCTTCAACTTCAGCTTTTTTAGCCCTTATTTTATCAATTGTCTTTTTTTCATTCTGCCACTGAGCACTCATCACATCCATTTGAGATTGCAGTTCGGCTAACTCTTTTTCTATTTTCACAAGGCGTTCTTTACTAATATCGTCTTCTTCTTTGCTTAATGCTTGCTTTTCGATATTTAGCTGTAAGCTCTTATGGTGTAATTTATCTAATTCTTCAGGCTGACTTTCTATTTCAATTTTGATTTGGCTTGCTGCCTCATCAACTAAATCAATTGCTTTATCTGGTAAAAATCTATTTGTAATATATCTGTTACTTAAAACAGCTGCTGCAACTAAAGCTTCATCCTTTATTCTTACTCCATGGTGAACTTCATACTTTTCCTTAAGACCTCGTAAAATTGCAATAGTATCTTCTACATTAGGCTCTTTTGTATATACAGGTTGGAATCTTCTTTCTAAAGCTTTATCACTTTCTACGAATTTTCTATATTCATCTAGGGTAGTTGCACCAATAGTGTGTAACTCTCCTCTAGCTAATGCAGGTTTAATCATATTAGAGGCATCTGTAGAGCCTTCAGCTGCTCCTGCACCAACAATTGTATGTAACTCATCAATAAATAAGATAACGTTACCTTCGTTGCTTACGATGTCATTGATTACAGCTTTAAATCTCTCTTCAAACTCACCTCTATATTTAGCACCAGCTAATAAAGATCCCATATCTAAAGATAAAATTCTCTTATTTCTCAAGGATTCAGGAACATCATTTGATATAATCCGATTTGCTAAACCTTCAACGATAGCTGTTTTACCTACACCAGGCTCCCCTATTAAAACAGGGTTGTTTTTAGTTCTTCTTGAGAGAACTTGCATAATTCTTCTGATTTCTTCATCTCGTCCAATAACAGGATCTAATTTTCCTGCACGAGAGAGTTTTGTTAAATCTATACAATATTTATCTAAGCTTTTGTACCGAGATTCTGGATCATTAGATGTGATTCTCTGATTTCCTCTAATATCTTTTAATGCTTCCATCACATTATTTCTATTAACACCTAAAGCGGCTAAATCTTTACTTAAATTACAGTCTGTATTTAGTAATGCTAAAAGAAAATGTTCTGTACTAATATATTCATCTTTAAACTTTTGACTTTCTTTTTCGGAGTCAAAAAGAATTTTAGATACCTCTGGAGATAAACTTAAACTTGTATTACCACCATAAGCCTTTGGTAATTTCTCAATTCTATCAACAACAGTGTCTACAACAATGCGAGGAGCTACCCCAATTTTCTCAAATAATGGAGAGAGTAGTCCTTCTTGTGAATGTAGCATTGCTAAAACAATATGTTCTGTTGTTATTTGTGGATTTCCATATTCGTTAGCAATAGAGCTTGCTGACTCTATAGCTTCACGCATTTTAATTGTCATTGATTCAATATTCATATTTCTTCCTTTTTACTCACCCCTAAGTAATATAAAAGTAATAAAAATAATACCAATCGACAACTTTATATAAAGGTTCTTATCCTGTGCACACTTTATGGAAGTTTAAATAGTTGGTAATTAAATCTTTATTTTTACTTGCTTCTTCTATTCCTAGAAAAGGAAGCTCAATACAGCAAGATTGTAGTAATAAAGTGATATGGTCTGTTAACATTTCAATAGAAGTGTCTTTTTTCACATCCCCTCTTTCAATGCCTAATCTTAACAATCTTTTAAATAGTATATTTAATTTTGCAGTTCTTCGAAAAATTACTGCATTAAAGTTAGTTCCTTCTTTTTTCATTAAAAACATAATATCAATTAGGGAAGTTAATTCTCCAATATGATCAATACCAGTATCAATTATGTCTAAGCATATGGCTATTAACCTATCTATAACATTTATATCAGTATTCCAAGCAAAATCGACATACTTCTCAAACATATTTCCTGTCACTAATTTTACAGCATAATAATAAATTTCATCTTTATCTTTAAAATATTGATATATAGTTGGCCTAGATATACCACTTTTTTTTGCTATTAATGAAAGATTTGAGTTTTTATACCCTTCTTGAGCAAAGACTTTTAGAGCATTTTTTAGTATATTTATTTTTCGTTTTTCATGATCGATTTTTTTTGGCATCCCTAGATATTTCCTTGTTAATTATTGTGCAGTATAGGCAAAAGTTTTTTATGTAATATTTTTTATTGACAGTTTATCCGACTTTTGTACTATTATGATACATTATGGAAAGCAACACAAGTCATTTAACTTTCCATAAATTGAAAAAGAATACTATATAGGTGCTAATTAGCTAAATTAGAGAGTAATGCATATTAAGCCCTCGTTGTTTTTAATTACAGTAAGTCACTCATTGTTGCTACTAAAACAGCTTTAATGGTATGCATTCTGTTTTCAGCTTCGTCAAAAACTACAGAGTGCTTTGATCTAAAAACTTCGTCAGTAACTTCCATTTCTTTTAAACCATACTTCTGGTAAACACTCATTGCCACGCTTGTTTCTAAGTCGTGAAAGGAGGGAAGGCAGTGTTGGAATAAAACATTTTCATTTTCACTCTCCTTTAACAAGTCCATATCAACTTGATAACTTTTTAAAAGATTAATTCTTTCTTCCATCTTATCTTCTTCACCCATAGATACCCAAATATCGGTATAAATAACGTCTGCGTTTTTTACAGCTTTTTTAGGATCTTGAACTATTTTAATTTTTGCTCCACTTAGTTTTGCAATATCTAATATCTTATTCATTAATTTTACATCTGGGATTAGTTCTTTTGGTGTTGCTACGGAGAAATTCATTCCTAACTTTGCAGCTCCAATCATAAGAGCATTAGCTACATTGTTTCTCCCATCTCCTATATAAGCAAACTTCATATCTTCAAACTTTTTGTCACAATGTTCTTGCGCTGTTAAAAAGTCTGCTAACACTTGTGTTGGGTGGTCGTTGTCTGTAAGACCATTAAATACAGGAACTGAACTGAACTTTGATAAGTCTTTTACTAGCTCCATACTATAGCCTCTATATTGAATACCATCATATAAACGCCCTAAAACTTTAGCAGTGTCTTCAATAGATTCTTTTTTTCCCATTTGACTGTTTGTTAAGAAAGTAACTCCGCAGCCCTCATCATACGCTGCTACTTCAAATGAACAACGAGTTCTAGTTGAGGTTTTATCAAATATTAATACTATATTTTTATTTTTAAGTAGATCCCCTTCTAATGCTTTATCAAAAGGTTTGTTCTTCTTTTTATTCTTTAATTGCTTTGAAAGCTCAATCAAATAGATGATTTCTTCTTTTGAAAAATCTAAAAGTGATAAAAAACTACGGCCTTTTAAATTAATACTTTTATCCATTTT
>CAZHNE010000005.1:0-33457 GCA_964533775.1 uncultured Spirochaetaceae bacterium
TTCTTTAATAAATGAAAGTGACGCACCAGTTCAGTTTTTCGCTGAATATGAACAAGGGCTTGTTTCTGTACTTAGTCACACTATACAAGTAGGTACTAATGGAACACCTTTTGATTATGTAGAAAAGGGTGGACAAGATGTTCTTCTACCTTTTGAGAGATTAAATATTGGTGCTGTTATTAAAGATCGCCATAGAGTTTCTTTTTTATATCAACCTTTAGAAATAAATACCGTAGTTCCTTTTGAAGGAAACGTTATAGTAGATGGGAAAACATTTCCTGGCGTTGATAAGAATAACCCACTACCAATGGAATTAAAATATAGTTTCCCATTTTGGAGAGTCTCATATTCATACGACTTATTAAAACAAAAAGAAGCAACTTTAGGTGTTGGTTTATCCCTTCAAATAAGAAATGCATCAATTGTATTTAAAGCGGTTGATGGTTCTCAAGTTAGTGTTTCTAATAATGTAGGACCTGTACCAGCTCTTCACATTTATTCAATGTGGAAAACTCCATATAAGATAAACTTATCTGCTGATATTACAGGCTCATATGCAACTTCTGCATTTTTCAATGGAGCTGATTTTGAATTTAGTGGATCTCTTTTAGATGCGTCCCTTCGTGCTGGATACCAATTAAAACATAATATTGAAATATTTTCTAATATTAGATTTTTAGGTGGTACATCAAAAGGAACAAGTACATCTTCAGGAGCTAGTTGGTCAGTTGCAAACCAAAGGTTTAGTGAAAACAATCTTGCTACCTTATCCGCAACAATGGGTGTAGTAATAAGATAATAAAGCTAATAGCTAATAGCTAAATTAAAAATAAGATACTTCTAAAGAGAAAATGGTAAAGAGTAAAATTACCAGTCCTGCTTTAGGAGTATTTTTTATATCTAAAAACTTATTGAAGTTATTTGAGTTTATGAGAGTAAAGCATTATGCTTGAGAAAGGACAATAATGTAACTTTGTAAAATAAAATAGTAATATTTTGTGTTTTTGTAATTATTTTGGTTTAAAGTTGTTAAAATTATAATAGAGTTAGTATTAGGAGCTGGTATGACTAAATATAAGAGGAAGAGTCTTCAATTATTATCAATTATAGTGTTTCTGGTTTTACTGGGTTCTTGTTCTTCAACAATTACCGTTTCATATTTAAAACCTGCAAAGTATGATTTAAATCAATATAAAAATTTAGCAATTGCTTCTATGCAAGTTGGTGATACTCCTCATTTTCCAGAAACAGTTATATCAATCAAATATGACGAGGTCGAAGAAATAGTTTTTTCAGGGTATGAAAGAAGACTTCCTTTTGAGATAGCCGAATATTTTACTGAAAACTTGTATTCAGATTTAAGAAAAACTAATTATTTTAATTTAATTCAACCTGTTACTACTGATGGGTTTATTAACAATTTTAAATACGGACTTAAATCAATAGAAAAGCTAAAAGAATTAGGAGCAGATGCATTACTCGTTAGCCAAATAGAATATTTTGATTTTAATGAATATCCAATAATTGGTGATTATAAAATTATAAGAAATCCCCTATATCCAGATGATCCTACCCAAGATGAATATATTAAATCAAAAGAAAGAGATGTTATTATAATTCAACAAATTCAAATTAAATACAGTTATAAAATTCTAGATATTCAAAGTGGAGATATTATTGCAGATTCATTTTTTAATAAAACTTTGACAAAAGAAATTGAATATAAAGAAAACCTTACCTCGTTACCTCAAATGGATTCCTTGTTCCAAAAAGCAATCTTAGAGGGTGAAAAGCAAATAATAAAAGAAATAGCTCCACAAGTTGTTTTGAAAAACATTGCTTTAAAAACAGATAAAAGTAAAAATCCTTATTTTGATGCAGGAATGGAAGCAATTAAGAGCAACAATTTAAAGACTGCTTTAGATAATTTTAATACAGCTTGGCAAAAGCAAAGACTATATGCAGCCGGTTATAACTCTGCTTTAGTATTAGAGTCTTTAGCTAAAAGAGAAGAAGCAATAAAAAGAATGGAAGAAGTATATAATCAATATTTAGATGAAGATTCTAATAGTCAAATTGAGAGAATGATAGAGTATGCATACGACTCAAAACTTGCAAAAAAACAAATAAGTAATTAAGGATATTATGGTTAAAGAAGAAGAAAAAAAGATTGTTGTAGTGGAAAATGAAAACGCTAAAGAAGTGTTTGAAGAGTTTAAAAATCAAGATAAAGTTGCAGTTATAGACTTTACTAATTCGTTAGTAGTTTTTCCTAATAGCCTAGTTGTGTGTAAGAAGTTTAAAGAGTCAAAAGTAGAAAATGCTTTTGCTCAATTAAAAAGATGGGTTAGTAGTGAAGCTTTTAATCAAATCTTCATCTTAGGTGGTTTAGACTTATTTACCAAAGATTTAGTTTTTGATTGGCTCTTTGACCATGAAAAGAATGAAGGTTTTCCTAATTTAATTGTTTCAGGTAAAAAAAGACCTCTCTTTTGGGATAGTTTAAGTAATTAAATTACTAAATGATAGTAGTTCAACTCTTAAAAAACGGTAAAAATATCAAGGTAATACAATTATAGGCTATTATATTGCAACAATAGCCTATTTTCTTACTAGTAGAGTTTTATTCTTCACATTATCAACTTATTAGGGTATACTTAGCGCATGAGTTATATAGATTTTCACACACATATACTCCCAAATATTGATGATGGAGTGTTAGACTTTGATCAAGTTGAAAAGATGCTAGACATTTATTCTCAAGCAGGTTTTTCTAAAATTGTTTGTACTCCACATTTATATAATCCTTATGTTAGAACTAATATAAGGGAAATTAAAGAAACGTTTAAAAGAGTAAGTGATATAGCAAAGGGCTTTAACATTAATTGTATTTTAGGTTCAGAATATTACTATAGAAACCAAGATACAATTATTGGGATTCCAATACAATCAAGGTACCAAATGATTGAATTGCCAACTACTTTAGCTCCTATTGATTTTATTGAAAAATTTCAGGATGTCATAAATTCTGGGTTGAAAATAATATTAGCTCACGTTGAAAGATATCCTTATTTAAAAGTTGGATCTCCATATTTAGAAAAAATAATAGATATGGGTGTGTTACTTCAAGTAAATGCTTCAGCTATAGCCAACGGCCAAGCTACTGGATTTGTTGAAAATGAAATTGCTGATATAATTTCAACTGACAATCATGGTAACTTTAAGCTACCATTAATTTATTTGGAGCAAATAGGAAAATATCCATATCTTGTAGAAAGAATGGAAAAAATAATTTTAGATTAGTTACTACTTAGGAGGTAAGTCGCATGTTATTAGATATGACTATTGCGAATTTTAAGTCCGTTAAAGAACCACAAATAATTTCATTTGAGGCAGTTCGGGACAAAAGATTTCCAGAATCAAAAACAGTTCAAGTAAATGATAAACTTAGCTTGATTAAAAGTGCAGCTATTATTGGACCTAATGGAGCTGGGAAAAGTTCGTTTGTTCGTGCTTTAGAATCATTAAAAAGTATTATATGCGCAACTGAAGATGTAGAGAATCCATTAAAAGTATTATCTGGAACTAGTTTTGCATATACAAAAGAGAAGAACACTCCTTGCACAATTAGAATGAGAATTTTATTAGAAAAAGGTAATCTTGATAATATAGAAGAAGAGCCTTCTGTAATAGCAATCTATTCTTTTTCAGCAAATAATAAAAAAATAACTCATGAATCTCTTTATTGTGTACACAACAGAAGTAAAAAGCTAATGTTTGAAAGAACTGAAGTAGTAGACCCTTTAGCTGATGAAGATTCACCAATTACATATAAATATAGGTTTGGAAAAAGCTATCGAGGTGAAAAGAAGAGACTAATGAAGAAAATTGATGAACAACATTCTTTTTTAGCTGAATCTGCTCTAAAAGGTAGCGAATCGACAACTCCTGTATTAGCTTGGTTTATAGAAAAGCTACACATTCTTCCAATGGGGGTTTCCTCAATTAGTGAACAATATTTAATTGAACAAATTACCAAACATCCTTCTTGGGTTGATCAGTTAATTAACTTTTTATGGTCTTTAGATATAACAGATATTAAAAATATCCAAGTATTAAACGGCCGTTTAGTTTTCTCTCATACAAACGTAATGCAATCTTATGCTACATACTATTCTTTAGAAAGTTTATCATTAAGAAGGTTATGTTTGATTGGAATTGCTTTCTTTGAAAGCTTTATGGAAAATAAAACTTTAATCATTGATGACTTTGGTATGTTATTACATCCATACGTACTAAAACACATTATAGAAATATTTGAAGAGTGTAATGTTGAAACAGGTTCACAACTATTAGCTGTGGATTGTAACCCATCTCTGCTAATTCCCGGATTGTTAAGGCGTGACGGTGTTTACTTTGCACAAAAAAATGAAAAAAGCGAAACTGAATATTTTTCTCTTGCAGAGTTTAGATATTCTAAGAACAGAGATGTAACAAGTGAACAATATATGAACGGTGCCTTTGGGGCCCTACCATTATTAAGTTCTTTCTACTTTGTTGATGGTAAGGAGGATAATTAAGCTATGAAAAGAAGAAAAAGAAAAAGCCAAAGACCTCGAAAGACTATGTTAATTATTGGGGCATCAGAAAAGGAAACGTTATTTTTTGCTCAAGTAAGAAAAGATGCAAGATATTCAAATCTTAGTGTTGATTATGCAGATGGAGAAAAGGATTTAGATAAACTTATTACTTTAGCTTCTCGAAGACGAACACGTGGCAAATTCAATGAAGTTTGGTTAGTCTTCTCTTTTGAGGATTTAAAAGTTGATGCTGAAACGGTTAAACAATTTATACCAATAGCAAAAAAGAAAAGAGTCAATTTATGCTGGAGTGACCCAGGCATTTCTTTGTGGTACCTCTTCCACTTTAGAGGAGCTAATGGACGAATTACTGACAGTAGCAGCATTGATAAAGCTATCCAAAAAGAAATACCAGATTTTGAAAATACTGCTGAGTATCTAAGAACTAAAGGATTAGATTTTTATCAAAGAATTTGTGTAAAAGATAATGATGCTAACAGAAATGCAAGAGCTTATAACGACGCTGTTGAACATTCTTTAGGTATTCCTGCTATAAACTATATAGAGCTTCATTTAGCTATTATTAAAAACTGTGGTGCGGCAAACTTTACGCAAAACCAAAGAACAATTGGAATGTAATTATTGAATAAATAAAAGAGTAAAACTATTTTGGCTGTTGCTAGGGTAGTTTTATTTTTAGCAAAAAGGATTTCATATGAACGAAATAGTAAAACTTTGTAAAGGGTATAAAAGATTAGAAAAAGGGGAACCACTCAATGATTTATTAGAGCCTTTTTATCATATGGAATCTTTTAAACCAGTACTTTGTGCTACTCCTTGGAAGATGGTTCATGAAGAAAAAAGTCAAACAGCTGTTTTGTTAATTCATGGTTATCAAGGGTATCCAGGGGAAATGTCTTATCTTGGATTAAAGCTATATAAAGCTAACTTTGATGTTTTTTGCCCAAGAACTCCAGGTCATGGTGTTAATCAAGAAGACTTCTTAAAAACAACAAAAGATGATTGGTTAGCTGTAAGTAGATCAACAGCTGGCTATTTAAAAAAAGAATATTCGTCTGTGCTTGTTGTAGGTCATTCTATGGGTGGTTTAATTGCCACTATAATTGCTGATGAATTCCAAATTGAAAAATTAACATTAATATCTCCCGCTTTTAAAATTCATGGATTTAGTAAAGCTAAAGTAAAACTGTTAGGTTTGTTTAAAAAACAAATAGACGCTCCATGGCAGGAAGATCCATCCTTTTGGGGTATTTGTGAAAGAGATGAAGGTGATGATAGGCATTTAGGTAAAGAGTATTGGTCTAAGTATGTACCAAAACAATTACTTGAATTACTTTCTATACTTGAAAAAGCTACAGCTACCTTATCAAAGCTCAAATCTAAAACTTTATGTGTTTTAGGTGGTAGTGATGATGTAGTTAATAGTGAGAAGGTTGAAGAAATACTCAGATCCAAAGTTACTTCTGATTTAGAGATAATAACTATTGAAGGAGTTAATCATCATTGTCAGTACTTTAAAGAGAAGGATAAGAGAGATTTCTGTAATGATTCAATTGTTAAGTTTTTTACTGATGGAGTATTACATAATCTTTATTTGTAAATGGATTAGTTGTAAAACTACTATTTAAGTTAAAATATGACTTTATATTATCCCCATTAATAATGCTTTTAGTTGGCCCTTGAATTACTTTAGATTTGTTTATTAAAACAATTTTATCACAGTAAGAGAGGGCTAAGTTAATGTCATGCAAAGTTGTTATAATAGTTAAGTTTTTCTCTACTAATAAATCTTTCAATAAATTCATTATTTGTATTTGATGTAATGGATCTAAGTTAGCAGTAGGTTCATCAAGAATTAATATACTACTTTCTTGTGCTATTGCTCTAGCAATAATAACCTTTTGCAATTCTCCCCCACTTAACTCATTTATGTACCTGTCTTTAAGATGCTCTATTTTTAGTAAACGGATAGTCTCATTAACAACGCTATTTTCTTTTTCATTATAGTCGTCAAAAAGATAACGAGCTAAAGCAATATAATCTCTAGTTACTATTTGTGGAAGTTGATTAGAGCTTTGTTCTACATATGAAACTGTTTTAGCAAATAGATCTCTTTCAATTTTGTTGATATCTTCATTTTTAAGAAAGATTTTATTATTTTGTACTTTTAATAGTTTTAATATAGTTTTTAAAAGAGTTGTTTTCCCGCATCCATTAGGTCCTAAAATTCCATGTATTTTATTAGGAGAAAAATCAAGGCTTAAGTTTTTGAAAATATTGTTGTTAGTGTAGGAAAAGTCTAATTCTTTAACTGATATAATCATACGACACTCCTTTTGTTTTCTCTAAGAATGTATAAAAAGAATGGAGCGCCAAAAAGAGCAGTTATTATTCCTATTGGTATTTCAGTGTTAGGAATTAGCACTCTAGCTAGTACATCACACAAAAGGGTAAATATTGCACCAAGGTAAAGAGAGAGAGGAAGAACATTTTTGTGTTTCACTCCAAATAAAAGCTTTACTATATGTGGAATAATTAAGCCAACAAAGCCAATTATACCAGAAAGTCCAACACAAATACTTGTTAGTAGAGTTGTAATTAGTAGTAAGCTGATTCTCTGTTTTTTAACATCTAAACCAATAGATAAGGCTGTATCATCGCTTAGTAATAAAACATCTAGTTCTTTTGTTTTTAAAAGTAATATAACTATTAAAAAAACCATTATCGGCATTGTTACTAATATTTTCTCATAACTGCTTAAAGTAAAACTGCCCATCTGCCAGTAAATAATATTTTCTAACTTATCTCTATTAAAATATAGTAATAGAGAGTTTAAAGCTGATAAGAAAAAGTTAATAGCTAAACCAGAAAGTAGTAATATTAGAAGAGACGATCTGTTTTTACCAGCAATTGAGAATATAAGAAGAGCTGTTAGAAGTGCAAAAACAAAGGCAAAGATAAAGGTTCCCCAAATACCAGGGATTATGTTAATAAGTCCAAATACCGCCGCTATAGCGACCCCTAGTGCTGCTCCTGATGAAATTCCCAGTAAATATGGTTCAGTTAGTGGGTTTTTAAATAAAGTTTGAAAAACTGCCCCGCAAACAGCAAGGCTCATGCCAACAGCAATTGCTGTTAATGTTCTTGGAACTCTCAAGTGTAGAATTATAAATCTATGAGATGGAGAGGCATTATCTTTATTAAGAATAATATCTATAACTTCTTTAAAGGAAATCTTTACACTTCCTTTTAGAATAGATAAAAAGACTAAGACAATTCCAAGAACTATTAAAAGGAGAATAATAAGCTTGTTTTTATTCTTTTTAAAGTTGAACATTATGTATTATTTTAGCAAGTTGCAACAAACCTTCAGCATTTCTTATTCCTTGTCTGTCTAACAAGTCGTTATCTATTTCATAAACCCTATTTTCCTTAACTGCAGTGAGAAAAGAGTAGGGTTTGTTGTTGATAAAAAGGTTTTTAGAATCAAAATGCTTTGAAACAATAATAATTTCAGGATCTTTATCAATTAGCATTTCAGCAGAAAAATTCCATCCCTTTACATCTTTGGCAATATTATCTCCGTTGGCTAAAGAGATTAATTCTCCAATAAATGTATCTCCTCCAGCAGTAAAGTCTCCCCATTGTCCAAAACCAACAACATAGTAAACAGTCTTTTTTTCAAGGTTTTTAACTTTAGAAACAACGTTGTTAACTAAAGTTTTATTCTTCTCAATAATTTTGTTAGCTTCGTCTTCTTTATTCATTAGTTTGCCTATTTGGGAAATAATATTGTAAGAACCTTCGAGTGAGTTGTCATCATATATAGCAACAGAGGGGATTCCTAAATTAGTTAGTCTTTCTAACAATTCTTTTGGGCAGTGGGCAGAGCCAATTACCAAGTCAGGTTCTAAAGCAATTATTTTTTCAACATTAGCATTTAAAATGTTGCCAATACTTTCAACATTTACAACCTCTTCTGGATAATTACAATAATCAGTTCTTCCAACAAGGGTGCTAAAGTTTAATTCACTAACTATTTCAGTGACGTTTGGTCCTAGAGAAATAATTCTTTGAGGGTTTTCTACAACTTGAACACTTCTGTTATATGAATCTGTAAATTCATAAAGTTTAACAAGAGAAGATTGTTCTTTTACTCCGGCAGCAAATAAAGTAAATACGTTAAAAATGATGATCAAAAAAAGAATAGTTTTCTTTTTCATAAGTTAAAAGCTCCTTATACGGAGACTTTAGCAATAGCCTAAAGTCCAGTAGGTTATGCAATAATAAAGGTCTGACTTTCACAGTAGCTGGTCTGTAAGGAATTTCACCTATTTCTTATGTTTGCCTTTGCATTATAGTTACTTAAATGGCGGTAGTAAAGATGCTTTTCTATAAACAAAATAACAATAAGAGAGTTATAGGAATAAAATCCTCTTCCTTTAGCTATTATGAGCTGTAATTGTTGCCATTATTTACAAATTCTAGTAACCTTGTTTTAACGTTTTTATATTAAAGGAGCTCTTAATTATATGAGTGTTAGAGTACGTTACGCACCATCCCCAACCGGGTTACAACATATTGGCGGGGTAAGAACAGCATTATTTAATTATTTTTATGCCAAAGCTCAAGGTGGAGATTTTCTCCTAAGGGTTGAGGATACAGATAGAGAAAGGTCTAGTGATGACGCTTTAGAAGATTTATATCAAACATTAAATTGGCTTGGTATTAAATGGGATGAAGGCCCCCTTGTTGGCGGCTCATATGGCCCATACATTCAAAGCGAGCGTTTTAATTTATACCAAGAGTATGCTCAAAAACTAATTGACAGTGACATGGCATACTATTGTTATTGTACTTCTGAAAGATTAGATAAAGTAAGAAAAGAACAAAAAGAGAGTAAGAGCTCAACTCAAGGATATGATAGACATTGTAGTAATTTAACACCCCAGCAAAGAGCGGAATATGAAAAACAAGGAATTAAACCTGTTATAAGGCTTAGAGTTCCATTAGAGGGAAAAACAACATTTAACGATGTATTAATGGGAAAAATCTCTAAAAAAAATAAAGATATTTCTCCAGACCCTATTTTGCTTAAAAGTGACGGTTTTCCAACATATCACTTAGCAAATGTAGTTGATGATCATTTTATGAAAATAACTCACATTATGAGAGCTCAAGAATGGATTCCATCAGGCCCTTTACATATTCTTTTGTATAAAGCATTTGGATGGGAACCACCAGTTTATTGTCACTTGCCGATGGTTATGGGAAAAGATGGTCAAAAACTATCAAAGCGTCACGGTTCTACTAGCGTTAAAGACTTTATTGAAAAAGGGTATTTACCCGAAGCACTTATGAACTACGTTACTTTAGTTGGTTGGTCTTATGATGATAAAACTGAGTTCTTTACAAAAGAAGAATTAGAAAAAGTATTTGATATACATAAAATTCATAAAGCCCCTGGAGTTTTTGATTATAAAAAACTTGACTGGTTTAATGGGCAATATATTAGAAAGTTAAGTGACGAGGAGTTACGAGAAAAAGTATTACCTTATTTAGTAAAAGAAGGTTTTGTTGATAAAGAGCCCACTAAAGAACAGGAAGATATTTTGTCAAACTTAATTCCTAGTGCTAAGCCAAGGTTGAAGGTCTTATCAGACATTGTTGATTTGTCTCGCTTTATTTTTACTAAACCCGAAGTTGCAGATACAAAAATGTTTGTAGCTAAAAAGATGGACTTACAGTCTTCTACTGATTCTTTAGTTAAAGTTTATGAGTTATTAAAAGAAGATTTTGATCTTGAACAACCTTTTGACAAAATTGAAGACGAGATTAAAGAGTATGCCAAAGATAAGGGCTTAAAATTAAATGGTGTTTTTACACCACTTAGAGTTGCACTAACATCGAGTACTGTAAGTTTACCAATGAACGATACTATGAGCTTACTTGGAAAAGATGAATGTTATATAAGAATAGAAAGAGCGATAGAAAAGCTGAAGGGAGAAATATAAAATGGCAGATGTAACACTGGAAAAAATTGTATCATTATGTAAAAGACGTGGATTTATTTTCCAGTCTAGTGAAATATATGGTGGGCTAAATGGCTCTTATGATTATGGACCATTAGGTGTTCAGTTAAAAAACAATATTAGAGATTTCTGGTGGAAAGAAATGACTCAAATGTACGATAATATTGTTGGAATTGATGCTTCAATTCTTATGGCCTCTAAAGTTTGGGAAGCTAGTGGACACGTATCTAGCTTTAGTGACCCAATGGTAGACTGTAAAGAGTGTAAAAGCCGTTTTAGAGCTGATCAAATAGATTTAGAAGCAGCTTGTCCAGTTTGTGGAAATAAAAACAGTTTTACAGAACCAAAAGATTTTAACTTAATGTTTGAAACTTATATCGGAGCAGATAGTGGCGCTTCTTCAAAGATTTATTTAAGACCTGAGACAGCTCAAGGTATTTACGTAAACTTCAAAAACATCGTAGCTTCTTCTAGAGTGAGAATTCCTTTTGGTATAGCGCAAGTGGGAAAATCTTTTAGAAACGAAATTACAACAAAACACTTTATTTTCCGTTCTTGTGAATTTGAACAAATGGAAATGCAATTCTTTGTAAAACCAGGTGATGATGAAGAATGGTTTGACTACTGGATGAAAGAAAGAATGGAATTCTATGAAAAGATGGGTATTAGAAAAGACCATCTTAGATGGCATCAGCACGGTAGTGATGAATTAGCATTCTACGCTAAAGATGCATATGATATTCAATACTTATTCCCAATGGGATGGCAAGAATTAGAAGGTGTACACAACAGAACAGATTATGATTTAGTTCAACACACAAAATTCTCTGGTAAAAAACAAGATTATTTAGATCCTATGACTAATGAAAGATATATTCCTTACGTTGTTGAAACAAGTGCTGGTTTAACTAGAAATGTTTTAATGGCTATTTCTGACGCTTATGAAGAAGAAGAATTAGAAGGCGGCGATAAGAGAACTGTTTTACGCTTCCACCCAGCTATTGCTCCAACTCAAGTAGCAGTATTCCCTCTTGTTAAAAAAGATGGTATTGCTGAAATAGCTAAAGAATTAGAAAAAGAATTAAGAAATGATTTCACAACTTTCTACGACCAAAGCGGTGCTATTGGTAGAAGGTATAGAAGGATGGATGAAATTGGAACTCCTTATTGTATTACTGTAGATTATGATACTAAAGAAGATGATACAGTAACTTTAAGATTTAGAGACTCAATGAAACAAGTTAGAGTAGCTAAAAAAGACTTAGTTCAAACTATTAAAGAATCAGTAAAGAATTACGAAAGGATATAAGATAATATGAATAGCGCTTTACAAACATTACAAGACAGAGGTTTTATAAAAGCTTGTACCGATATGGAAGCTTTAAGTAGCTTGATGGATAAAGAAAAGATTAAGTTTTACGTTGGAGTAGATCCAACAGGTAAAAGTGTTCACATCGGCCACATGGTTCCTTTCTTTGCTATGCACCACCTACAAAACGCAGGTCATTTACCAATTGCCTTAGTTGGTGGTGGTACAGGTATGATTGGGGACCCTTCAGGTAAAACAGAAATGAGAAAGATGTTAACTCCTGAGCAAATCCAAAAAAACTGCGATAGTATTAAAAAACAATTAAGTACTGTTGTTGATTTTGGAGATCAAAGTAATTCTACAAAAGGCCAAGCTGTTATGTTAAATAACGCCGACTGGTTAACTAATTTAAATTACATTGATTTTTTAAGAGATATAGGATCACATTTTTCAGTTAACAGAATGCTAACCTTTGAATCTTACAAACAAAGATTAGAAAAGGGTTTATCCTTTATTGAATTTAACTATCAATTATTACAATCCTTTGATTACTTAACTTTATATAAAAACGAAAATTGTCGCTTACAAATTGGTGGTGATGATCAATGGGGTAATATCGTTAGTGGTATTGACTTAATAAGAAGAAAAGAAGGTGCTGAATGTTACGGATTAACATTTAATCTAGTAACTAGATCCGATGGAAAGAAAATGGGCAAGAGTGAACAAGGTGCTGTTTTCTTAGATCCAGAAATGTTCTCACCATTTGATTTCTACCAATACTGGAGAAACGTTAACGATGCTGATGTAATTAGATTTATGAAGCTATTTACTTTCTTAAGTTTAAAAGAAATTGCTGAGTATGATAATCCTAAAATTAACATTAACGAAGCAAAAGAGAGATTAGCATATGAGCAAACTAAAATTGTTCACGGAGTAGAAGAGGCTGAAAAAGCTAAAACTGCTGCAAAAGCAATGTTTAGTGCCAATGCTCCAGCGACTACTGTAGAAAGAGACGGAATGCCTAGTTTAGAATTAGAAAGAGCTGCACTAGAAGAGGGAATACCGGTATTAAACCTTTTCTCTTCCACGTCCTTAGCTTCATCTAATAGTGAGGCTAGACGTCTTGTTCAAGGTGGCGGAGCATCAATAAACAATGAAAAGATAACAGATGCTAGATTTGTTGTCACCGAAGAAATGTTAGATGACGAAGGGGAATTAATCCTCAGAGCAGGCAAAAAACGTTTCTTCAGAATTATAATTAAATAGAGGAACAAACAAAAGTTTAGTTTCTCCAAGGAGATTTTATTAATGAAAAAAACAATATTTATTTTAAGTTTAGTTTTAATAACTATATCTTCTTCAATATTTGCACAAGGTGAAGTTGAAAAAGTAAGTTTAGTAGAACAAGTAGAATTAGAAATGGCTGTAATGGCAGGTCCTACAGGATTTTCATCTGCAAAAATTGCAAAAGATGAAGGTAAAATTGGATCAAACGTATTAGTTAATACAAGTGTTTATGCTTCACCAAATGAAGTTGTAGCAAAATTAACTAATGGCGAAGTTGATGTTGCAGCATTACCTAGTAACTTAGCAGCTATTTTATACAATAAAGGTGTAGACCTTAAAGCAGTAGCTGTTATTGGAAATGGTATGCTTAATGTTGTATCTACTAGTGATAACTGGCCTACAAGCAAAATTAGCATTGGTGGTGGACCAGCAGCAACTCCAAGTCAAATGGCTAATATTTTAATAGAGAAAAACGGTTATGATAAAGCTAGCTTTGATTTAGATTACTCAATCGTTTCTTCTGCTCAAATAGCTCAACTGCTAATTGCAAATAGAGCTGAAACAGCTCTATTACCTGAACCTTTTGTAACAATGGTTTTAAGTAGAAACCCTGATATGAAGAAAGTATTAGATGTTCAAAAACTTTATGAAAGCACAACAGGTTACAGTAATTATCCAATGACCTTACTTGTTGTTCAAAACAAGCTTATTAAAGAAAATCCAGATGCAGTTACTGCTGTTTTAAAAGCTTATGAAGATAGTGTTGAGTATGTATTAGCAAATCCACAAGAAGCTGCACTTACAATTGAAAAAGTTAATATAATGCCAGCTGCTATGGCAGCTCCAGCAATTCCTAACTGTAATTTAACATATGTAGAAATTGACGAAGCTAAAACAGAAGTATTAAATTACTTTAATATGTTATTTAACTTTGATCCAAAATCTATCGGTGGTAAATTACCAGATGAAGGATTTTATTTATAAAATATGAGCAAAAGTAGAAAAGCCTTAACTAAGGTAGTAGTTATAATATCTTCCATACTAGTGTTTTTACTAGTATGGCAAGTTATAGCTCTAAGACTTGATTCTCAAATCTTGTTACCAAAGGTTAATACTGTCTTGGTGAGGCTTTTTCAACTATTCTCTAATGATGATTTTTTACTAAATATAGGATCAACAGTTACTAGAGCCCTATACAGTTTTATAATAATTGTTGTATCCGCCACAATATTAGGCACTCTTGGTGGAAGGTTTAAGCCATTGGGTTGGTTTCTTACACCTCTATTAACAGTTTTAAAAACTACACCAGTGATGAGTGTTATTTTATTGGCTTTTATTTGGTTCCAAACAGGAACTGTTCCTATTTTTTCAGCTTTTCTAATGGGCTTTCCTATAATGTATATGATGATGGAAGGAGCTGTTGAACAGTTGGAAGAAGAGATGGATCAAATGTGTAATCTCTACGGTTTTACTAAATCACAAAAGATTCGATATTATATTATTCCAACATTATCTCAATCCTTTTCTCTTGGAGCAAAACAAACTATTTCTATGGTTTGGAAAGTTGTAGTTGCAGCAGAAGTGCTAACAATACCCAAGTTTGGTGTTGGAGGAAGGATGCAGTTTGCTCAAATTCAATTAGAAACAGCTGAGGTATTAGCTTGGACTCTAATAGCTATTTTGCTCTCTGCTATTTCAGATTTTCTCTTTTATTTAATTGAAGAGAGTATTAAATTTGTTGCTCGAAAGATAAAGGAGAAACAAGCATTATGAAAATAATAAATTTATCCTTTAACTATGGAGAAACAATCATATTTGAAGATTTTAATTTAGAAATAGAAGAAAACACTATTTGTACATTAGTTGGAGCTTCCGGCTGCGGTAAAACAACCTTGTTAAAGCTTGTTGCTAATTTAGAAAAACCCTTAAATGGTTTAATAATCAAGTGTGTTGAAGAAAAAGGTAATGTCAGTTATTTGTTTCAAGAACCAAGGTTACTTCATAGCCAAACCACATTTGCAAACATCGATATAGTATTAAAAAACTCAATCCAGGATAAAGCTGAAAGGCGAGATAAGGTAATGTATTACCTTGAAAGAGTTGGTTTAGTAGAACACAGACAAAAGTACCCAAAAGAGCTCTCTGGTGGAATGAAGCAGCGCTGTGCTATAGCGAAAGCTTTTGCTTATCCATCTAATTTAATATTAATGGACGAACCAATGCAAGGATTAGATATTAGCTCTAAATACGATGTTCTGTCCCTTTTTAAAGAGATGTGGGAGAGTGATCCAAGAACAACTTTATTTGTTACCCATGATTTAAGAGACGCCTTAACAATGGGAGATAGGCTTGTTTGTTTAGGTGATAAGAATAAACCAAAATTAAATATAAACTTGAAGGATAAAAAGCCTCTAAGTGATGAAAAGTTTGGTTATTATGAAACACAAATTCTAAACGCAATATTAGACAAATAAAAAAGCTGCTAGTATAAATTATACTAACAGCAATTTCTATATTATGAATAAAACTTAATTAAGCGTTTGCTTTCCATAATCCATGTAAGTTACAGTAAGCATAAGCAGCAAATAATTCATCACCATCAACTAAAAGAAATTCAGCTTTAGGTTCATCATTAGCTACTAAATCAAATCTTTGGCCACCTTTCTTTGTTTGGATATAAACCCAAGTAATTAAGTGTGCTTCAGTCATTGGATGAGCAACTTCACCAACTTTAACAGTTACTTTATTGCCATCAGCTACTATAACAGGTACATGCTTTTCATTAGCAGCATCTACTGTATTGGCTTCTAGTTTTTTCATTTCTACGCCACAACATACTAGAGGAACACCTGCATCATAAATTTTAGCAACAATGTTTCCACATTTTTCGCAAATATAAAATTCTCTTTCTTTCATTTTAAATCTCCCTATTTTTATTATATTTACATATATAATAACACAATTGTAAACTTAATGAAACCTTTTTTTCTGTATAAATGATATCCATTATTAGTTAGCAATTGCTATCATTTAGCACTTAGCTAATTATATACACTATTATTGGTTAATTTTGTTTAAAGAGCTTCATATCCAATTTGAATTGTAGCCTTATAGGAACCGGCAGGTAATCTGTCGTTTCCTTCCCAGCCAATAGCTAGCTCCATAAAGAAAAGTTCTTTGTTAGCATAAGTTTGAGTTGGAGCTCTAAGACCATTGTACGTATCTACTGGAGGAATAGGAGCATTAGCTTGTGTTGAATACTTATCTAAAAAATATCCATTTGGAACTGAGTAGTTAGAGAGAACAGTAGTGTTTGAACTACTTAATGTTTGGTTAGTAATTGTTTCAGTCTCTCTAGATCCATTTTTAGGTATAGTCACATTGACTTTTATAGGAACTGTAGGAGCTGTTGTAATATTAGGGTCAGAGTGAGCAAAACCAGCAGAGTTTAAAGTAACACTAAGTCCTTTTGGTGGATTTGAGTTATAGTTTGATCCAAAGAAAAAGTAATATTTTAAAAGGGTAGCATTTAAATCATTATTCTCAAGAAGAGCTCCCGATTCTAATGTTTGCTCTGTTGCTTCAGATAATGGAGAAACTCCTGTTATACTACCATTTGAGTTTTCAGCTTTGTACATGCTAAATACTGGATCTGTAGAACTAATTTCAACATTAAAATTAATAGATCCTCCACTTGCAGAGTAGATTGTACTTGTTGTTATTAGTATTAAAGTTAGTAATAATAGAAATTGTCTTTTCATCTTCTCCCTCGATATGATTTTATACTAGCAACATATGTAACTTGTGTCAAGAGTAATGAATAATAGTTAAAAGCTTTTTTCTCTAAACATTAAAAATAAGATTAACATTAACCCGATTTAGTTTTTAAATATTAACAATAACAACACTTTTTTTAAGTGTAAAAAGTGTTGTTATTACTCTAGATTCCTAGTCAATAAACTGCTTTCTTAGTTTTTCAATATTATCTTTAAATGGAGGATATATAATACCTTTTTCAGTAATAATTCCTGTTACATTTTGATGAGGAGTTACATCGAAAGCAGGATTGTAAACATCCATATCTAAAGGAGCTATTTGAGATTTATCTACAAATCTAACTTCATCTTTATCTCGCTCTTCAATTGGTATTTCTGATCCATCGTTTATATTAAAATCTATTGTTGAAAGAGGGGCAGCGCTGTAAAAAGGAACCCCGTAAGCTTTACAAATTACAGAGAGTGCAAATGTTCCAATTTTATTACAAACATCTCCATTACTTGCAATTCTATCAGCTCCTAGTATAACTAAATCTATTTTACCATCTCTAATTAAAGTTGCTGCAACACTATCTGGTATTAGTTTACTTGGAATTTTAGCTTCATTTAATTCCCAAGCTGTTAATCTAGCTCCCTGCAGGCGAGGTCTAGTTTCATCAGCATAAACAAAAATGTTTTTATTAGCATAAAATGCTGATTTAATAACACCTAAAGCAGTTCCCCAACCAGCTGTTGCAAGAGCTCCAGTATTACAGTGTGTTAATATAGTTGCATTTTGTGGAACAATGGCTAATCCATGCTCTGAAAGCTGCATATTAGTTTCAATATCTTCTTTATGAATTAAAATTGCTTCTTGTTTTAAAATATCACTTAAGTTTTTACTTCTTTTATTATCTTGATAAACTTTTAGCATCCTATCAATTGCCCACTTTAAATTAACAGCAGTTGGTCTTGAATTGTTCATAAAGTCACAGGCTTTTAGAAACTCTACTTCATCATCCTTAAATTCATTGTAGGCAAAGTAAACACCGTAAGCTGCAGTTGCACCAATTGCTGGAGCCCCTCTAACAACCATATCTCTTATTGCAAACTCAATATCTTTATGGTCTTTGGCTACAAAGATTTTAAACTTTTTCGGAAGTATCCTCTGGTCGATTAATAACAGTTCATCTTTTTTAAATTCTAAAGCATTAAAAGATTCTTTCATTTTAATTTTTCTCTCCTATTTTTTTAAGAAGATGTTGCCACCTCTCTTTTGTTTTTTTCATAGCTAAATCTATATCAATTGTTAATAGTTTTCTGTTTTCCATTAATATTTCGCCTTTACAGAAAACTGTATCAACATCACTTGCTTGCGCACTATAAACTACGGCTGAAAATGGGTCGTTAAGAGGTGTTAAATGAGGTTTATTTATATCAATTAATATAATATCAGCATCTTTACCTACTTCGATAGTGCCAACTCTATCATCTATTGAAAGAGCCTTAGCGCCTCCTAATGTTGCCATGTGAAGAATATCGTAGGGAGTATTAGCGATAGGGTTTAAAGTGCTGACACAACTAAGCATTGCAGCTAAGTGCATTTCTTCCATCATGTTTAAATTATTGTTAGATGAGGCTCCATCAGTACCAATGGCCACATTAACACCCGCTTCTCTAAATTTTGAAAGAGGTGCAATCCCACTAGCTAATTTACAATTGCTACTAGGGTTGTGAACTACACTGTATCTATTATCACTACAAAGCTTTATTTCCTCATCGGTTAAGTAGACTCCATGAGCTAAAACAACGTTAATATCTTTTAAAGCACCATTTTTTTCCAAGTACATAAGAGGAGTGGCGCCAAAATCTTTAATAGAATTATCATATTCTACTTTAGTTTCACTTATATGGGTATGCAAATCTCCGCCAGTTTCTAATATTAATTCTCTAGCAAAGAGATATGTTTCTAGTGGTGTTGTATAAATAGCGTGTGGAGCTACATTAAATTTAATAAGAGAATTGGGTTTGTTTAAATATTTCTTTGAAACTTTTTTAAAAGGCTCTAGCCTTTCTTGAATGTTTTCTAAACTCCCAAACAAGGTTTTACCAATACTCCCTCTCACCTTTGCATGATAAGCAGCTTCACAAGTTTGATCTATCATAAAATACATGTCATTAAATGCAGTACAACCTGTACTTATCATTTCTGCAATAGCAACTTGGGATGCCCAGAAAATATCCTCGCCTTCTAATTCTGCTTCAATTGGAAAGATTTCATTAAGCCAAGACATTAAATCAGGGGCAGTATCTTTATAGTTTCTCATAAGACCCATAGAAGTGTGAGTGTGAGCATTTACTAATGAAGGGGTACAAATCATATTTGTAGCATCGATTATTTTAGTAGGTTCAAAACGAGGATTATCTGTTATTTTACCATCTTCAATTTTTATATCTCCTCGATACGACTTGTTTCTTTCAGTCATATCAAGGATGAGGGCGTTTTTAATTAGTGTGTTCATACTATTAAGATAACATCACTACTGTAAAAAGTCGACAAAAAGCAGAGTTGAAATTATTTGCTTACAAGGTTTCTTTTTATTTTCTTAGTGCTTGTCATAATCATAGGCTTATCTACAATTGTAACTTTTTTTATTTTTTCATACCCACTAAGTTGTTTGTTGACAATTTTAACTACTTCATTAATTTCTTCATCAATTTTGTCTACTTTATTTTCAAAATATTCTTCATTAGGATTAATAACTGCTTCAATGTATTCAGAGAAAGAGTCACTTTCCTCTTTATAACCTCTAATTAAGATTTGGTTAATTTGATTGTGTAGCTGGAATAAATCTTCTATTTCTTCTGGGTAAATGTTTTTTCCACCTTCACTAACAATGATGTTTTTTGCTCTACCTTTAAGGTATAAATAGTCTTCTTTATCTAAGTAGCCTAAATCTCCAGTTTTCATCCAACCATCTTTGTCAAATAGTTCTTTAGTGTTTTTTTCATCTTTGTAATATCCTTGGCAAATATTTGGACCCTTTACTACTATTTCTCCAACTCCATAGGAGTCAGGATTTACAATTTTTGCTTCTACGAGTCTAAATAGTTTTCCAACAGAATCTACTTTAAATTTAGAAATAGGATTTAAAGTTAAGATTGGACTTGCTTCAGTGAGACCATAGCCTTGTATAAAATCTAAGCCAAGCTGTTGATACTGTTTAAATACTTTAGGAGAAAGAGGTCCTGCACCACAAATTAGTATTCTGTTGTGAGCAAAGCCAACTTTAGATAAAAGTTTTTTATTGAAAAAGTTTCTAAATATATTTATTTTAAAGTATTGTTTAAAAAAGCCATTAATAGCCATTAAGGTACGAACTGTAGCATTTGTAACAAAGCCTTTTTTCTTAACTTCTCTTAATATTCCAGAGAGTAGTTTATTGTAAAGAAGAGGAATTCCCATAAATACAGTAACATTTCCACGTGTTAAATCATTAACCATTCTTGAAACTGCAATACCTTGTCCAAATACACATTCACTACCAAAAGTAACAGAAACTAACAATACTGCTGTGCAGCAGTAGCTATGATGAAGGGGGAGAAGAGCGTATAAGATATCATTTTCATCTAACTGTAAAAACTGATCATCTTTAGCTTGGTATATGTCGCTAACTATATTCTTTTGAGTTAAAACAGCACCTTTTTCATTTCCAGTTGTACCACTAGTAAAAAGAATTGCAGCTATATCGTCTTCATTTCCAGAAAGTGGTTCCATTTTTTCTTTTGCTTTGCAACTCATCATAGATTCATATTTACTACTTTTTCCTAGAAGACTCATACAAAGAGAAAAAGAAGGTAAAAAAGAAGAATCTTCTTTATCAAGAGAGTGGAGAATGTTTTTATCAGCTAAAATGAACTTACAATCGCTAAAGAGAGAGAGTTCTTTAACCTTTTGTATTGAGTGTTGATTGTCCAGTGGGACAACAACGCCTCCAGCAAAGTTCACAGAAAGATAGGCTATTGCCCATTCGATGCTGTTTTTGCCGTTGATGGCTACTTTGTCACCTTTTTCTAGGCCATGCTCTCTAAGGTAGGAACTAATATTTATTAGGTTTTCATAAACTTCTTTATAAGTTAAAGAGACTCTATTAGGATTAAACTTTGTAAAACATATTCTGTCTGGAAACTTGTCGACTGACATTAAGAATATTTGTGTTAAAGTGGGCCAATAATCATTAAATAATTTTCCTCTATATGGATCTAAATACCTATCCCATGAATATTTCATATTTTATACTACCTTTTTGCAATAATTTGTATATTATCGTGATGTAAAATATAGTTTATGTCAACAAAAGTTAATAATAAATAACTTGTTTCCTATTTTCATACAAATTTGATATTTGTTATTTACTAAATCAAAATTATCTAAGTCTTGATTAATTTACAAGTTAAGGGTTTTTAATTCGTTCATTTTACAATATATTTAAGATATGAAAGATGTTAGTGAAAAATTGAAAAGTTTAACAGAAGAGTTTACTAGAGAAATAGAAAAGGTAAGAGATTTAATAAAGGATGATATTTACATATATAACCCATTATTGTATGCATCAAAGATGGCTTATGCATATATAGAAGAGTATGCGGTTTCTCCAACAAAGTATTTGTTTTTAGGAATGAATCCAGGTCCTTTTGGTATGGCGCAAACAGGTATTCCTTTTGGAGAAGTAAATGCAGTTAAAAGTTATTTAAAATTAAACGAACCTATAGAGTCTCCCAAAAAAGAGCACCCTAATAGAAAAGTAGAAGGTTTAGATATTAAAAGAAGTGAAGTAAGTGGCTTAAGATTTTGGACCCTAATGCAAACACACTTTAAAGAAGCAAAAGAAATGAGAGGAGAAATATACGTTGCTAACTATTGTCCTTTGCTATTTCTTTCTCCGGTAAAAACTGCTAGAAATATAACACCTGATAAGCTATCAAAGGAAACTAGAGAAGTTCTTTATAAAGTATGTGATCAATATTTGTTTGATACAATTGACTTATTAAACTGTGAAAAATTGATAGGAATAGGAAAGTTTGCCGAAAAAAAGTTAAAAAATGATAAAATACCATACTACTCAATTCTTCATCCATCCCCAGCTTCTCCCTTAGCTAATAGAGGGTGGCAAGAACAAGCTGAAAAACAACTTAAAGAAATCGGAGTTTTATAAATGAAAAAAACAGTTAAATCATATGCCAAAGTGAACCTGCATTTAGCCGTTGGAGAAAAAAGAAGTGATAACTTTCACTCTCTTCAGTCTATTTTTGCAAAGATTGATTTGTTCGACACATTAGTTATAGAGGCTAATAAATGTGAAGAGTTATTAATTAAAGTAGATGGATTATCAAACTGCTCAATAAATGGAGAAGATACAATAACTAAAGCTATTAGACTTTGGTGTGAAAAACTTAAGGTTAAGTTAGGTGTAAAAGTTAATGTAGAAAAACGTATTCCTCTTCAAGCAGGACTAGGGGGAGGCTCTAGTAATGCAGCATCAGCACTCCTTGCAATGAACTCAATGTTTCAAGATATAAAGCTTAGTTGGCAGGAGTTAATGACAATAGCACTAAAAGTGGGATCAGATGTTCCTTTTTTTCTTTATGACACTACGTTTGCATACGTAGAAGGCAGAGGAGAAGTTATTTATCCTTTAAATAACAAGTTTGACTACAATATTTTCTTAGTAAAACCAAATAATGGTGTTAGCACTAAAGGTGCTTTTTCTAAGTTAAGTAAAATTAAAAGAGATAAATTTAAAACTAAAAAAGAGATAATAGATATCTTCAACAGTGGAATTGAAGGGTGGATAAATCACTTTTACAACGACTTTGAATTAGTTATTAAAAGTGAAGTTTTAGACAGCTTAAGAGAGGTTTCGTCTTCTTTTTCTCTTATGAGTGGTTCGGGCTCAACTTGCTACATTGTTTGTAATAAAGGGGATAAATGTAATACATTAAACCCTTTGTGGGAAAAAAATGGTAATAAATTTAATACTTTTAGTTGTGTTTTCCTAGATATCTAATATAATGATACATACACGAAAGTAAAAAAAAGAGGAGATTGAAATGAATATAACAGAGGTTAGAATTCGAACTGTTTCTGGAGAAAGTAAGCTTAAAGCTTATGCTACTGTAACCTTTGATGATGAATTTGTAGTTCATAATATTAAAGTTATTGAAAGTAAAAATGGTTTATTTATTGCGATGCCTGCTCGGTTAACTGCCAATAATGAATATAAGGATATTGTTCATCCTATAAATAGTGAGTTTAGAAACAAATTACAAGGAGCAATCTTAGAAGCTTACGAGCAAGAATTAAGCAAAAATGAGCAATAAAACAAGAATTTTAAAAATTTTTGTAAAAGTAGTAGACAAATTTAAAAATATAATGTAATTTACCTCGTGTTGTTGGGAAGTCGCCAAGTGGTTAAGGCTCTGGTTTTTGGTGCCGGCACCGGGGGTTCGAGTCCCTCCTTCCCAGTTTTGATAAACCTGCTAATTATTTAGCGGGTTTTTTTATATGCTTAAAGGTCGTTTACTTGACCTCCCCTCACTATATCATTAGTATAATCTTTGACACATAAGTGTTAACATCCCATGGTAATTGGACTAGATCCAATGAGAGTATTAGGAGAAAATATGTCTAAACATGTATTTAAAGCCGCTTTACGTACTTCTGATTTCGGAAGTGCCGGTTCCCGCCGTTTGGTACGCGCTGGAAAAATCCCTGCTGTTATTTATGGTAGCAAACAAGAACCTGTTCATATCGTTATCGATTCACACGCTTTTGAACAATCTCTTCACACTATTTCAGAAACAACCCTTATAACATTAAGAGTTGATGGTGAAGACTATGAAGTATTAGTTAAAGATTATCATGAAAACATTTTAAAAAATCTTTTCCATCACGTTGACTTCTACGCAGTTGTTCGTGGTGAAAAACTACGTACTGCAGTATCCCTCACTGTTGAAGGAAATCCTGTTGGTTGTAGAATGGGTGGTATCTTAGATGTTATCCTTTATGAAATTGAAATTGAATGTTTACCAAAAGACTTACCATCTACTATTAAAGTTGATGTTTCTGATGTTGAATTAAACGGTACTTTAACTGTTAGAGATTTAATCATACCAGAAGGTGTAGAAGTATTAACTGATCTAGATGAAACAGTTGTTAACGTTCAAGCTCCTAGAGAAGAAGTAGTAGAAGAAGAAGAAGAAACTGAAGAAGGCGATGAAGCAGAAGAAACTGAAGAAGCAGAAACAGAGGAATAATTTTTATGAAACTTGTACTTGGCTTAGGTAATGTTGGAGCTGAGTATAAAGAAACTCGACATAATTGTGGATTTAAAGTCATAGAATTATGCGCAGCGTTTTTTCATACAAAAATGAAGAAGCGCTGTTTTCGTTTATACCAGCGAGCCAAAATAAAAACCCTAAATAATATTGTTTACCTTATTAAACCTTTAACTTATATGAATAACAGTGGAAATATCCTTCATCATTTTAAAAAAATAGATTCGAAAGATATTATTGTTATTTGTGATCAAGTAGATTTACCCCCTTCTTATATAAGAATAAAGCAAGGTGGCGGTACTGCCGGTCATAATGGTCTTAAAAGTATTGTAGCCGCTTTAGATGGTAAAACTGATTTTACAAGAATATATGTAGGTATAGGTAAACCCAAAGAAAATCAAACAATAGTTGAACATGTTCTTGGTGTTGAAGAAAATCAAGAGTTGCTTAACGAAGGAATTGAAAAGGCGAAAAATGCATTAATTGATCTAATTAATGGAGAACAAGTACCGCTAGTTATGCAGAAATATAATCAAAAGGTTAGATAATAATAAAATTAATGTTTGATTTTGATTGACGATTATATTTTTTCTAGCCATATTTGTATTAATAGTTTTAAAGTCTAAGGTGGTCTTATGAATGAATTTCAAGAATATTTTAATAAATATCCTAATTTAAAAGACAAGAAAATAGCAATTGCTTTTTCAGGAGGAAGTGATTCATTAGCCTTACTTTATATGTTTTCTCAAGTATTCCCTAAAAAGAATTTAATAGCATTATATGTTAATCATGGACTTAGAGAAAATGAAGAATTGAAAGATGAAAAAGAACTAAATAAAAAAAATTGTTCTACTTTAGGTGTTAGATATAAAGAATTTATTTTAAATAAAGGCTTAGTTGAAAAAGTAGCAAAAGAAAGAGACAACGGAATAGAAGATGCAGCTAGGCATTTAAGATACGATAGATTAATAGGCTTTTGTAAAAACAACGGCTATTATGCATTAGCTACTGCACACATTATAGAAGATCAGCTAGAAACGATGATTATGAGGACGTTTAATGGATCTTCCTTACTCTCCCTAACTTGTATAAAAGAATATAGAGAGCACTCTTCAGTTAAGATTATTAGACCGCTTTTATCTTATAGTAAAGATGACCTTCAGCTTTTATTGAAAGTAGTGGGGTTAACTTGGAGTGAAGATACTTCAAACACTAGCAGCATTTATTTGAGAAATAGGATTCGAAAGGAAATTTCTCCAATAATTGAATCAGTATTTCCTGATGCTAAAAGAATTGTTCACAGGAATGCAAATCTTTATATAGGATTAGTTTCAATTGTTCAAAACAAGGTTGAATCTATGATTAAAGATAATAAGGTGAATAGAAAAGAGTTTTTATTAGAAGAGGATATTATTAGATATAATATCTTATCCTCATTAATAAAAGATATAGAAGTTCCTTCTTTTAAAAAAGTTGTTCACATCGATAATGTGATTAAGATGAAGAAAGAAGTATTTGAGAGATTTGGTGAAGTAGAATTGTTGATAAAAAATGATTCTTTTGTTATTACTAAGTCTAATAGCATTTTTAATTTTAGTTATGTAATTGAAAAGCCAGAAGATAGAGAGATATCTATTTTCGATTTTGAGCTGAAAATTACTTCAAAAGAGAGTAGTGATAGTACTCTTTTGAGAATTGCAGATGAAGATATCAGTTACCCATTAATAGTTAGAAACATCAGAAGTGATGATTTTTTAGCAACAGATGGTGGAACTGTAGATATAAATAAGTTTCTTTCTACTTGGAAAGTAAGTAGAAGAGATAGGAAAAAAGTAATAATACTTGAAGATAAAAATGGTATTATTGCCCTTTTTGCTAAGCATCTCGGTGGAAGAGATAGATTAGCAAATAGAGTTAAAACGCCTCTTGTAGGAAAAACAGTTAGAATATATAGTATATAAGTATTGTTTAGAAAGGAATAAATAGTGAATAATATTAACAATCGAACCCGCGCTAAAGCTGGTATTTATTTAGAAGAAAATAAAGACGGTAAAAAAGATGATAAGCAACCTGATAAGAATGATTTCTGGGGAAGCCTAAAAGGTGGGGGCGGCCCTTCTAATGACGGCAAAGGCCCTTTTAATAACCCAAAGAATAGGCTTTCTTTTGGTGTTTTTATTTTCATCTTATTAACCTTTGGAATTTTAATGTTTGATGGAATGACAAACGCAGGAGCACAAAGTGTTTCTTATACGACATTCAAGCAATATATTAGTAGTGGTAGAGTACAAACTGTAGATATCGAAGCAAATCAAAAGATTACTTTTGTAACTAATACTAATGAAAGAATGACAACATTAATTCCTTATATAGATGAAACTTTATTAGATGAATTAGCCTCTAGTGGAGCTATTGTTACTGGTTCTAAGCAACAAGTATCATATTTTTCTCTATTATTAAGTATTGTCCCTTGGATAATCTTTATAGGGTTTATGGTCATTTTATATAGACAAGCTAATGGAATGAACACCAAAATGATGGGTGGCCTTGGTAAAAACTTGGCTAAAGAGTTTAAACCTGGTGAGAATGATACATCTTTTAGTGATGTAGCTGGACAGGCTGAAGCTAAAGAAGACTTGATGGAAGTTGTTGACTTCTTAAAAAGCCCAGCAAGGTTCCATAAAGTTGGAGCTAAAATACCAAAAGGAGCGCTATTAGTAGGTCCTCCAGGAACAGGTAAAACATTGCTTGCAAAAGCAGTTGCCGGAGAATCAGGAGTTTCTTTTTTAAGCACAAGTGGTTCTGACTTTGTTGAAATGTTTGTAGGTATGGGAGCTTCTCGTGTTCGTGATTTATTTGAACAAGCTAGAAAAGCAGCTCCATGTATTATATTTATAGATGAATTAGATGCTGTTGGTAGATCTCGTGGTTCAGGCTTAGGTGGTGGACACGACGAAAGAGAGCAAACATTAAACCAAATCCTCGTTGAAATGGACGGGTTTGATACTACAACTAACGTTATAGTAATGGCTGCAACTAACCGTCCTGACGTATTAGACCAAGCATTATTAAGACCTGGAAGATTTGACAGACAAGTTGTTGTTGATTTACCAGATATTAAAGAAAGAGAAGCAATATTAAAAATACACACTAAAAGAGTAAAATTAGAAGCTGATGTTGATTTAAGCAGAATCGCTAGAGCAACCCCTGGTAGCAGCGGTGCAGATTTAGCTAATATGATTAATGAAGGTGCTTTATTTGCTGCAAGAGAAAATAAGGAAACTGTTTCGATGTCTAACATTGAAGCTGCTAGAGATAAAGTTATGATTGGTACAGCAAAAAGAAGTAAGTTCATGACTGAAGAAGGTAAGAAGGCAACTGCATACCACGAAGCTGGCCATGCTTTACTTCACTACTATTTAAAAAATGTAGATCCTCTTCATAAAGTTACAGTCATTCCTCACGGTAGAGCTCTAGGATTAACAATGAGTTTACCAGAAGAAGACACTTACACTCTTACAAAGAGTCATCTTGTTGATAGGATTAAAGTTACAATGGGTGGTTACGTAGCTGAAAAGCTAGTTTACGGTGAAACTACAACTGGAACTTCAAACGATATTCAACAAGCTACTAACATAGCAAAAAGAATGGTAACTGAGTTTGGAATGAGTGAACTTGGTTTTATAAACTTAGGGGATGAAGAAGAACCAATTTTCTTAGGTCGTGAAATAGCTCAACATAAAAGCTACAGTGAATCAACTGCTAAAATGATTGATGAAGAAATGCTAAAGATTCTAAACAAATGCTTAGCAGAAACAAAAGATATTTTATCTACAAATAGAGCTCAGCTAGACTTATTAGCAGAGACTTTAGTAGAAAGAGAAACTCTTGATGATGCAGAAATTAGAGAGCTTTTAGGCTTTGAAACTGTTGAAAATCATTTAAGTTTAAAATAAAAGGATTAGTATGGCACATGATTATTCTTTGACAAGGAACTTTTGTATTATTGCGCATATCGACCATGGTAAATCTACCTTGGCTGATAGGTTTATTGGAACCACGCAAATTGGAAATACAAGAGGTCCTGCTCAAGATCAAGTATTAGACAACATGGATATTGAAAGGGAAAGAGGGATTACGATTAAAAGTCAAGCTGTGACAATTCCTTATACCGCAAAAGACGGGAAGACTTACACTTTAAATTTAGTCGATACACCCGGCCATGTAGACTTTAGTTATGAAGTTTCAAGAGCAATTAGCTCTTGTGAAGGCGCCTTATTGTTAATAGATGCCTCTCAAGGTGTTGAAGCTCAAACTTTAGCAAATTTATATCTAGCCATGGAACATGACTTGGAAATTATACCTGTAATTAATAAGGTAGACCTTCCATCAGCTAATATTCCAATGTGTTTAGAGATGATAGACAATGATTTAGGTCTAGATTCAGATATGGCTGTACAAGTTAGTGCAAAAACTGGACTAGGAGTAGATAAACTTTTTGAACAAATAGTTGAATTTGTACCACCTCCAACAGGAGATGATGATTCGCCCCTAAGAGCAGTAATTTTCGACTCTCATTATGATTCATATCGTGGGGTAATAGTTCACTGTAGAGTTTTTGATGGCTGTTTGAGAAAAGGTGAAACTATTCGCTTTATGCACGGTAATGTTGAGTTTGATGTAGAGGAAGTTGGTATATTCCAACTAGCTTACATACCAACAGAGACTTTGCATGCTGGGGATGTTGGCTACTTTGTTGCCGGAATTAAACAAATTGGTGATATAAGGGTTGGGGATACTATAACTAAATTGTCAAATTTAGCTAAAGAACCATTACCTGGCTTTAAAGACGTTCAACCAGTTGTTTTCTCATCTATTTACCCAGTTGATGCAAATGATTATGAAGAGTTACTTGCTGCAATTGAAAGATTAAAGTTAAATGACGCTTCTCTTGTTTATGAAAAAGACTCTTCTGCAGCATTAGGCTTTGGCTTTAGATGTGGATTCTTAGGACTACTTCACTTAGAAGTTATTCAAGAGAGAATTGAAAGAGAGTTTAACTTATCAATTGTATTTACTTCTCCATCTGTAGAATATAAAGTTCATTTAAAGAACGGTGAAGTAGTAGAAATAGATAACCCCCTTGAATATCCAGATCCTATGCAAGTTGAATATAGTAGAGAGCCTTTTATTAAAGCAAATATAATTACACCAACTGACTATGTTGGACCAATTATGTCTTTAGCTATGGAAAAAAGAGGTGTTCAAACCAATATGCACTACATTGATTCAAAAAGGGTTGAGCTACAGTATGAAATGCCTTTAGCTGAAGTTTTATTTGAGTTTTATGATAGGTTAAAATCTATATCAAGAGGATATGCTTCTTTTGATTACGAGGTAATTGGTTATAAGAGAACTGATTTAGTAAGATTAGATATATTAGTTAATGGAGAACAGGTTGATGCTTTATCTCAGCTTGTCTTTAGAGGAAATGCTGTTAATCGCGGTAGAATTATTTGCAATAGATTAAAAGGTGAAATCCATAAACAACAATATAAGATTGCCATTCAAGCAGCTATTGGTGGGCAAATAGTTTCGAGAGAAACAATTACCGCTTATAGAAAAGACGTAACTGCAAAATGTTATGGTGGTGATATTTCTAGAAAGAGAAAATTACTAGAAAAGCAAAAAGAAGGTAAAAAGAGAATGAAAATGGTTGGTAGTGTAGAAATACCACAAGAAGCCTTCTTGGCAGTACTAAAGAGTGAAGATAGCACAAAATAAATAAATAAATAAAAATATTGGAGTCTGTGATAAACAGGCTCTTTTTTGAGGTAAATATGAAGCAATTATTCGGAAAAACAAAAACTGGTGAAAAAGTTTATAAATACAGTATTTCCAACGGTAAGTATTCTCTTGATGTATTAACCCTAGGGGCAACAATACAATCTCTAAAAGTTCCCACAAAGAGTGGTGAAATAGTAGATGTTGTTTTAGGTTATCAAACTCTTGAAGAATATTTAAATTGTGAAACTTACTACGGAATGAGTGTAGGTAGAGTTGCCAACAGGATTAAAAACTCAAAGTTTACACTTAATGACAAAGAGTATATCTTAGAAAGTAACGAAGGCAAACACTCTCTTCACAGTGGTCCTTCTTCAATGGCATTTAAAAACTGGTCTTGTGAAAAACGTTCTATTAACGGTAATCCAGCTTTAAAACTCACTGTTTCTTCATTTGATGGAGAAGGGGGCTTTCCTGGTAATATAACAGTAACATGTACTTACCTTTTAACAAGTGACGGTCAATTAGTTGTAAAATATGCTGGATTAGCAGATAAAGATACAGTTTTAAACTTAACTAATCACAGTTACTTTAACCTTAGTGGAGAGCATTCAACAACAATCCTAGATCATAAATTAGTTTTAGATTGTGATAAATATGTAGAAGTTGATGAAGAAGCAATTCCAACAGGAAACCTTTTATCAACAGCAAATACTCCTTTTGACTTTAGGGAAGAAAAAGTAATTGGTGAGAGAATAGATAAAACACCTCAAGGGTATGATCATGCACTTTGTTTTAGTGACTACAATGGTCAATTAGCTAAGGTTGGTGTATTAAAATGTGATAGAACCAATATTCAAATGGAGATTTCAACAACATTACCTTCAGTACAAGTGTATAGTGGTAACTTTATAAAGAAAACTGACAAAAATAAGGACAATAGTGCTGGATTAAAGAATGGTGGTATTTGTTTTGAAACACAATTTTTACCAGATTCTCCTAATAATGGTAACTTTCCATCAATCCTTTTAAAAAAGAAAGATAAATATAATCATTCAACTATTTATCATTTTGGAACTTATTAAGACAGAATAAAAAAGAGGGGAAACCCTCTTTTTGTTGTATTTTAACGCATTAATTTACTTTTTCTTGCGTCTTCTTCTAAAAATTATATTATTAATTTTTATTATTTTAAAAGAAAAATGTTCAGGAACTGGATCGTGGCCGCCCATATAAAAGCGGCTACATCTAAATATTCTAATTATTCCTAAAACAGTCCCTTTTATTATTCCATGCTTAGAAACTGCCTCTAAAAAATAGGAGGAACAGCTTGGTGTGTATATACAAGAGCCACCTATATAAGGAGATATTAAACCCCTGTATAGGTAAACAGGAATTAAGTATATAAATCGTAATGCTTTCAAAATTGTTGCCATAAACTCAATATAGTTAAAGATTCCATGATAAACAAGCTATTTACCTCATATAAATAGAATAAAAAGAAAATATATATATTCTAAATTCAATTATAAGAATAATATTTGTATAAGTATTTGACTTTTATCTAATTAAATGCTAATTTAACAACATATTTAATAAATTTTAATGGAGGAAGAACAATATGGCAGGTAATGTATCTAAAAACGCTCGTCGTACAGGTGCTCAATCCCTAACAAGTCGTTGGGGTGGAACAATCAAGATGAAAAGTATTTTTGAAAATGGAAGACTTCGTCACGTAGCTTATTGTGAGAAGAGTGGTAACACAGCTCGTAAAGCTAAAGATTTAATGTAAAACCACTTTTTTGAATAAGCCAGAGAATATCTCTGGTTTATTTTTTTGCTATAAAAGTATTTGTGTAAAATAATTATTGATATAAATGGTAAAGAAACGTATAGTATATAGTATATGGTTGTTTAATTATCATATTATTACCATAATAATAAGAGCTGTGGAGAATTTCAGGACAAAAATGTTAAATTTTAATTGTATTTGATTAAATAGTTGAAATAAAGTCATATTTTTTTGTACCTAAAATTGAACTCATATGATATACTTCAGTAGAAGAAGTATTTATTATACAAAAACCATTGAGATTTATATTAGGAGGAAAACCGTGAAACGTTTTTCAAGTAAGTTAATGTCGGCATTGTTAGTAACATTGCTCATCGTTTCCGTAATAGGATGTAAATCAACACCTCAACCAGTTGAAGAAATTCCAGCTGCTGCAGTTGTACAACCTGTAGCACCACCAGTTGAAGAAGTAGTTGAAGTTCCAGTAGAAGAAGTAGTTGAAGCACCCCCGGTTGTGGAACCTATCGAAAAAGCGGAAGTAGAAGTTGTAGTTCCTGTAGTAAAAGAACCTAAAAAAGTTGTTTTACCTTACGGTGTAAAAGAAATTGTCAAATCTGAAGGCCATGATGTTTTTGATTTATTTATCGTGCATACAAGTAATGTGCATGGTGAATTAGAAGCAACAAATAGTAACATTGGCTATTCAAGATTATCTACTATGATGCAAGTTGCTAGAGGTATTACTAATAACATCTTGTTCTTAGACGCTGGAAATGCTGTTTCCGGTAGTGAGTTAGTAAGTCTAGATAAAGGCGAATCTGCAGGTCTCTTAATTGATATGTTAGGATATGATGCAATCGCTTTAGGTAGTGGAGAATTTGATTACGGTTTAGAAAGAATTGTACAAGCTTCTAAACTAGCAAAAGAATACTCAGATGTTAAAGTTTTATCAGCAAACGTATTAGATGCTAATAATAACTTAATATTCCAACCTTACCAAATCTATGATTACAACGGATTCAAAGTTGGAGTTCTTGGTTTAACAGATCCAAAAGCAGCTAAACTTGACGGTGTAACTTTTGATAGCCCAATGGTTATTGATAACGCTCAATACGCTGTTGATCTTGCTCATCAATTTGCAGACTACGTAGTGGTTTTAGGTAGCTTCGGTGAAGGTGCTTGGAGCAGTGAGTTAATCTGTGAGAATATTGATGGAATCGATCTTTGGATTGACGGATCAAAAGATAATGTTCCTGAAAGCGGTAAATACGTAAATGGTGCATTAATCGTTCAATCTGGCAAAAAATTAGATAGAGTTGGTGTTGTTGATTTATTAGTTAAGAACAACAAGCTTGTATCTGAAATTGCATTTGCAGTAAACGCTAATGATGTTGTTTCTCCTAGACAAAGTGAATTAGCTAGTATGTTTGGAATCGTAAGTGTTCCTGAAGATGCTAGAGTAAAAGCTTTTGTAGATTCTAAAGTTGCTGCTTTAGCTCCTCCTGTAGTGGAAGAAGTTAAAGAAGTAGTAGCAGTAGTTGAAGAAGTTGTTGAAGAAG
>CAZHNE010000006.1:0-5869 GCA_964533775.1 uncultured Spirochaetaceae bacterium
TATTGGGATATGGAAGCTTATGTAAGAGTTGAAATAACTAGTAGTTGATTAGTTGTTTTAAATATAATTAAACCCTTTTTTCTAGTTTATTAAAAACAAAGTAATTTTAAGCATTTATTATGTTTTGAGAAAGATGTAGAGAATCTCTACTAAAGAGAGAAATATAGAAGCCTTTGATTTGGCTTTAATAAATCAAATATAGAGCTGTGAAGATAAAAAAGATAAAGTTAGAAAAATTAAACATCATTAATCCTATTGTTAGTCCTTACTGGGCGAAATTAAAAGCTACCAACGGTTGGTTAAGTGAAGCTTATGCAATAGAGAGGGATAAAAGAGAATATCAAAGTCTAGTTCTCTTTAAAAAAATGTTCTCTAATTTCTTTTTAGCATATATCCCTTTTTCTCCCATTTGTATTAACGGTGATGCCCCCTTAACTTCAAAAGAATTAAAACAAACTTTGTTAGAAATATCAAAAATAACTGATAAAACAGTTGTTTTATTTAAAGTAGACTTGCCTTTTTGTTATAATAATCCGTCTTTATTTAAAAATGAATTTAAAATTAATAAAAACAGTATTCAGCCAGATATCACAATAAAACTTAACTTAGAGAAGTCTTTAGATGAAATTCGCTCTAACTATAGAACACGAGCTAAAAGAAATTTAAAAAAGAATAAAAATATAATAGTTCTAAAAGAGGTAGAGGCTAATAATGAGAATATTAATTCTTGGTATAATCTTTATAAAGAAACAAGCAAAAGGGATAAATTTAAAACAAGAAGCTTACAATATATAAAAGCTCTTTTTAAAGCAACAAGTAATGTTAAAGCGAAACTAATTCTTTCTTATAAAGATGGGGTAATTGTTGGTGGAATTATTATACTTTTGTCTAAAGAGGAAGCTGTTTACTTATTTGGAGCATCTGCAATAATTGAAGGTTACTCTCCAAGCTACAGTATGCAAGATTATGCAATTGAACTTTGTCGCAGTTTAGGTATTAAAAATTATGATTTTTTTGGTATAGGTAGAGAAGGTAAATCAGAGCATCTAAAAAGTTTAACTCTTTTCAAATCCGCTTTTGGAGGAGATGTTATTGAAAGAGTTCCTACCTTAGATTTTCCAATAAAAAAACAATTGTATAAAATTTATAAAATAGCTCAAAAGACTAGGAGCTTTCTTTGTTGATATAGTTTTTAGCTAACTTTTTAAACTGTTCTCCTCTATCAAACTCATTTATAAAGAAATCAAAACTAGCAGCTCCTGGTGAAAGAAGCACTATTTTCATATTTAAGGCAGAATCTTCCTTAGCAGATGAAAGAGCACTATCAAAAGCATCCCTCATTTTTTTAAAGGGACCTTTAAATTCCATTTTATTTTCTTCTAAAAGTGGTAATAAGCTATTTTGGGTAAAAGTGCCATCAAGTATAGTTAACGATTTAGCTTTTTTCAATGTGTTAAGCATATATTTTGTGGACAGCTTTTTGTCTGTTCCCCCACATATTAAATGAACGTTAATGTTTTCAAAATGGGAAATACTAAACTCAACTGCAGCAGGAATAGTTGCTGCACTGTCATTAACAAAAAAGATGTTATTATTAGACCCTAGCCATTCAATTCTATGAGCAACACCTTTGAATGTGTTGAAATGTTTATAGATTGTTTTTTGTTTTACATTTAGAGCTTCTAGCACTTTGTAAGCAGGTACTAATTCAGGTTTTGTTTCTAGCTCAAATGGAACATCTTCATCTAGTAAAAATATATTTCTTTTTCTTAAATTAGTTTTATCTTTAACCATATTATAAAAAGCTTTTGGGCAAACGGCAATTTCAGTATTTTTGTTGAACAAATTAACTTTATCTTGTAAATACCTCTCCATTGAATCATATGTATTTTGATGATCTTCTAATAGGTTAGTAAAAAGGGAAACCTTAGTTGGGGGAAAATCTTTTGCAGTATATTTAAATATATCTCTTAATTGCCAAGAAGAAAATTCACAAATTAAATAGTCAATTGGATTTTCATCACTTTCTAGATAAGTTGCTATTTCAAAAGCACTAATACCCATATTGCCTACTAACTTTGAGTTATAGCCTAATTTTTTTAGCACATGATGTAAAACATACGTAGTGGTTGTTTTACCTTTAGTTCCTGTAACAGCTATTAGTTGAGTTTTATCAAAAGTAAAGTTGTCAAACAAGAATGCAAAATCAGTGGTAATACTTTTTGCATGTTGTAAGTATTTGTTATTAGGTAATATAGATGGGTTTTTTACTACTAAATCAGCCCATTGAAAATCTTCGACTAGATGCTCTCCAAGACGGAAAGATGCTCCAAGTTCTTTGAGAATATTTAAAGCTTTTCCAAAATGTTTTTCTGTATTTAAATCAGTAATAAGAACATTGTGGTTGTGGTTTAGAAAATATTTAGCAGCTGCGAACCCGCCACCATTTACGCCTAATCCAAATATTAGAACATTCATATATTGCCCCCATAGTAGTGATTTATTATATACTTTATTTAAATAAAATAACAGAGAACGATGTTAAAAGTTACACTGTTTTTAGGTTTACTTTATTTATAAAACTGGTTATATTTAATTTTTTAAGCCTTGAATAATTATATAAAAAGCAATATGCTAGTAAAGCAGTTTGTTGGAAATATTGATTATTTTAAATAATTGGTGTTTTAAACAAAAAGAAAGAAAAATTTAGTGAAATACTTCGGATCACATTGTGATAATTTAACCGAAAATACATATCAAAGGAGCGCTACAGTGCCTTGTGGAAGAAAAAGAAAAAGACACAAAATTGCCACTCATAAGAGAAAGAAAAAACTCAGAAAGAATAGACATAAGAGTAGAAAATAGACGTTAAGTCATCTTTTCTTAGGCAAGTCTGTCTTAGCTGCTTATAGCAGCGTTAAGCTGTTAACCGTCGGTTTAATTCCGGCGGTTTTCTAGCAAAGTGTATCAATCGTTGTGTTTGGTTAGACAAGCACACGCTTTATAGTTATCTACCTTAAGATAAGATAATTATAAAGAAGCCTCTTTATCCACGTAAGTGGATCATAATGTCCGTAAGGAGGAACCATGAGAAATTATGAGTTCACAATAATCTTCAGAGCAAATGAAGAAGACACTCAAGCTGGTCTTAAGCTAGTTTCCAGTTTGTTTGAAAGTGCTGGTGTAAAAGTCGCCAAGCAAGATGATTTAGGTGTAAGATTATTCGCCTACGAAATGAAGAAACAGGATAAAGGTCACTATTTCTATTATGAAATCTCCGCCGATCCTGCATCTATTGTAACTTTCGAAAAAGAACTCTTATTTAGCAACTCAGTAATTAAGTTTTTGTTTGTTAATAAAGAGAATTAAAAAAAGTTTATGGAGATGATTTATGGCTACTGATTTAAATATTGTTGCGTTAGTTGGAAGATTAACTCGCCCTTGTGAAATGCGTTATACAAGTTCAGGTTTTGCAATTTGTTCGTTTTCTATTGCTGTCAATAGAAGAAAGAAAAGCCCAGACGGCTCATGGAATGAAGTTGCAAGTTTCTTTGATTGTACATATTTTGGAAAGGCTGCTGAAGGCGTAAGCCAATATCTGACTAAAGGCCAACAGGTTTCTATCCAAGGATATCTAGAACAACAAACTTGGGAAACTAATGGACAGAAAAGAAGTAAGGTTGTAGTCATAGTAAATTCATTGGGTTTGATAGGCAGTAGTGGTGGAAATTACCAAAGCCGACAAACGTACGCGAATAGTGGAAATCAAAACCAAAATTATTCTGGCCAAAGTGCACCAAAAAATACTGGTGGACAACAATTTGGAAAAACAGGTAGCAATTATTCAAATGCTAATAATAGCATGGCAAATAATACACAATCCGATAATAATGGATTTTCTGCTCCTGATAATTTTCCTTCTGATTCAGGTCCAGAAGATTTTGCTGACGATATTCCATTCTAAAAATCTAAGGAGAAAATTATAATGCGCGAAGATTATGACGCAAAAGATGAGAAAAGAGAGAGATCACCAAGAAGAAGTGGTGGGCCTCGCCGTGGTGGTTTTAGGAAAAAGGTTTGTAGATTCTGTATGAACAAAAATACACCTGATTACAAGAATCCTGAGCAGTTAAAAAGATTTACAACAGATAGAGGTAAAATTCTTCCTGCTCGTATAACAGGAAACTGTGCAAAACACCAAAGAGCTGTAACTGCTGAAATAAAAAAGGCACGTATTTTAGGATACTTACCTTTCGAAAGGAAATAATAGGAATTTTATGGTGATAATCAATAAAAAAAATACCTCTGTATACTTTGCTGTGTTCTTAAGTATTATTTTCCATTCATTGGGATTTACTTCATTTTTGTTGGTATTACCATTGTTAACTTATTATTATCGTAGCAGGGAGAGCAAAAACACTCTATTAGCTTTAGTAGGACTTTTAGTTTTTATTTTAGTTGTAGAGATCTTCCCTATACTTGGTAATTTATCAGATAAAGGGATTGTTGGAATGCTCTCAATTGGGTTGTTCTTACCGATAGCACTTATTGGAAGTTCAATTGTTTGGGTTTTATTAGATGGCTACAGACTATTAGTTAGATATGTAGCTGGTTCTGCAATAATAGCAGTACTAATGGTAATAATTGGGTTTTGGTTCAAGAGGGATGTTTCAATGGCAGTTGCCGTTGATAACACAATATTTAACTTAGTTAATTCTCTTCTTAGCCAAAATGGTCAACAATCTCAGCTAGTTTTAGGAGCTGCTACTCAAGAGCTTTTACCTATTTTGAGGGTTGTTGTCTTATCAATGTTATTCCCGTTAGGTGCTACTTGTTTTGGGCTTAATGTTTTTTATGCTTTATCAACGCCGAAATTTTTTGGAGACGAAGAGTTTGACGAGAGAGTAAAAAACTGGAAATTGCCTGAATCATTTATGTGGATCTTTTTAGCAAGTCTTATTCTATTACTACTCAATTTAGTAGTAGATTTTACATTGATAATTTCATTAATTGTCTTAAACTTAGTTATGTTTTTAGCTTTGTTGTTTGCAGTACAAGGATTGTCAATCATTTTATATAGGCTTCGAGCAAAAGGAAAACAAATTAAAGCAGGAAAACTTTTTGGCCTAACATTGTTTTTAATAATACTATTTCAAGGTTTGAACATAGTTGCTGTTTTCGGATTACCAATAATTGGTGTCACGGAAACATGGTTTACATATAGAAAGTAAGAGAGAAGGAGTTTTCAATATGAAGATTATTCTTAATCAGGATGTAATAAACCTCGGTGAAGAGGGTGATGTAGTTGTAGTAAAAGATGGCTATGCACGTAACTATCTTTTGCCACAAGGTTTAGCAGTAGTTCATAATAGAACTAATATGGCAATTGTAAATAGCCGCGCAAAAGCAATTGAAGAAAGAAAAGCTGTCAAGAGACAAGCTTCTGCAACTTTAAAAGAGAAATTAGATAACTTAACTTTGCACTTAGCTGTAACAGCTGGTGACTCAGGTAAATTGTTTGGTAGTGTAACTTCTGCAATGATTCAAGAAGCTTTAGCTAGAGAAGGCATTGAAGTAGAAAGAAAGAAAATTGAAGTTGCTTCACATACCATTAAAATGGTTGGCGAATATTCTATTCACATCCACCTTTATGAAAAAGATTTTTCAACAGTAAAAGTTGTTGTAGAAAGTGAAACAGTTATTAAGCAACGTGAAGCAGAAGAAAAGAAAGCTGCTGATAAAGCTGCTAAAGAAGCTGCTGATGTGGCTAAAAAAGCTGCTGCCGAAAAAGCTGCCGCTGAAAAAGCTGTTGCTGAGAAGGCTGCTGCAGAAAAAGCTGCTGCTGAAGAAGTAGTTACTGAAGAAGTAG
>CAZHNE010000006.1:5969-29986 GCA_964533775.1 uncultured Spirochaetaceae bacterium
GAGAAGGCTGCTGCAGAAAAAGCTGCTGCTGAAGAAGTAGTTACTGAAGAAGTAGTTACTGAAGAAGTAGTTACTGAAGAAGTAGCTGCTGAAGAAGAAGTAGCTGAAGAAATCACTGAAACTGCTCCTGTAACTGAGTAGAGGTATAAAATTATATGGCATCGTTTGACAGTAGTTCCCGTATTTTACCCCATGATGAAGCTGCTGAAAAAGCAATTTTGGGTGCAGTATTATTAGACAATTCTATAGTAAGTGAGTTGTCTACAATACTACATCCAAGAGACTTCTACAAACATGGACATCAGGAAATATTCCAAACGATGCTTGATTATTCAAATGAAAGCGCAAGTAATAAAATTGATATTATTACTCTTGTTGACTGTTTGAATAAAACCAATACGCTTGAGATTTGCGGAGGAATTTCGTATATTTCAAGTTTGACAAGTGAAGCACCATCTAGTACAACTGCAATAATTTATGCAAATATGATAAAAAAATTGTCATTGCGCAGAAGACTTGTTACAGTTGCTACAACACTAAAAGATGATGCGTTTGATCTAACCCATGATATTTCTGCGACCATTGATAAAGGTGAAAGTTCACTATCTGCTTTAGCTTCTCAAGGTAATGTTGCTGGTGAGTACTATGATGCTACAAAACTTTTACTTGAAACTATTAGTAATATTGAAAAAAGAACTAGTGATGATGGTTTTAGAGGATATAGCACAGGTTTTAAAGATCTCGACAGACGTTTAACTGGTGGGTTTAAAGAGCAAGATTATGTAATCATAGGCGCAAGACCTTCTATAGGTAAAACCGCTTTCGCTTTAACCATGGCTATAAATATGTTACTTATGCACTCCTATAGAATAGGGTTTCTTTCTCTTGAAATGAAAGCGACAGATCTCTTAGAAAGAGCATTAACAGGAATAAGTCGAGTCGACTTTTCCCATATTAGAAATGGATTGTTAACTGAAAATGAATTATCTCAAATATTTGACGCTTGTGATAGTTTGGCTAAACAAAAGTTTTTTATTCAAGACACTCCTAATATGCAGTTGAATGATATAAGAAGCCAAGCTAGAAAAATGAAAAGAGAAGACGATATACAAATTCTTTTTGTAGACTATATAGGGTTGATTCAAAACACAGATAACTCTGTTCCACGTCATGAACAAATCGCAAATATTTCCAGAACTTTAAAACAATTAACAAGAGAGTTAAATATACCAATCGTTGTTTTATCTCAAGTAGGTCGTCAAACTGATGGGCAACTCCCTAGGCTTGCAGACTTAAGAGAATCTGGCTCAATTGAGCAAGACGCCGATGTTGTTATCTTATTACATAGAAACAATGTTGAAGAAGCTGCAATTCAAAAAACTGAAGTTTTAGTTGCTAAAAATAGAAATGGTGAAACAGGTAAACTAGAGTTAGGATTTCATAGAAAAATAGTAAAATTCGAAGAAATGGCACAAGATTATAACTCTAATAATTAAGGTTTAACTTTTCTTATCCTTTACTTTTAAATAGGGTCAGAAAATACTTAAAGTCAATAAAATACATAAATCCAAATAACAAAACAACACTAATCATACCAATTAATTGACATATCCAATAATTCTTAGGGGATATTTTTCTTCTTGTAATTGTCTCTAATAAAGCAATCAGCATTTGTCCCCCATCAAAAGATGGTAGGGGAAGTAAGTTAGCAATTGCAAGGGATATGGATACTACAGCTAACAAGTAGCAAAGGGCTCTTAACCCGCTTTTAAAGTTGTTTTCCAATCCTAATATAGTTATGTTGCCAATCATTAGAGAAGCTCTCATTGGGCCAGTAAAGACTTGCCTAACTTCAGTAGGGTCTTGGTTTCCTTTTATTATTGTTGCTAAACTCGATATTGTTTCAAAAAATAAATTTTTGGCCATAAGGTACCCTTGTGGCACGGATTTGTTAATTGATAATCCCTCTATAGTTTTTGTTGGTGAATATAGGGCAAAGTTGTGTTTTAAAGTATCATCTCTGTTTAGACTTGGAGAGTATTTAATTTCTACTTGTTTATTATCTCGCAACACAGTCAAAGTAACAGAATCTGGGTTTGGGTTATCACTAAAATAAGATAGTAAATCTAAATTGTTAGCAATGCCAACATCATTAACTTTTAAAATTGTATCACTTTTTTTTAGTCCTGCCTTATATTCAGGGCTTAGAAATCTAACCATTGATATTTTTGGTTCTAATATGTTTGTTAACCCAAATCTGTAGGATCCATCGGTATTCACCTCTCCATCTACAATTGTAATATATTGGTTATCCCCTCTTTCGATTAAAAGATTTATAGTAGAGTCTTCCACATTACTGAGTTGAGAAACAAAATCTTGCCAATCTTCAACCTTATTATTATTTAGTTTTAATATTTTATCATTTATTCTAATTCCACTGTTTCCAGCTGGGCTTGATGCATTGGAAAAAAGGCTAGGGTAGTTATCTACAGGAGAAACAATTGCATTAGAAGATAGGGTGTTATGGCTTGTTGAAATTAAAAGAGTACAAAGGGCAATTGTAACTAAAAAATTAGTTAAAGGACCTGCCATATATGTAAGAAATTTATAAATTGGTTTTACTGCAAATAAAGACCCTTGTTCAACATGGATAAACTTTTTACTATTAGAATCCAGTGCTCGTGTTAAATCATCAGCACCTTTCATTTTACAATAGCCACCGAATAAAAAGAGCGAGATACGGTACTCTGTATGGCCAACTTTTTTCCCTATTAGCTTCGGGCCAAATCCTACTGAAAAAACTTCAACTTCAATCTTAAATATATGAGCTGCTATAAAATGGCCGATTTCATGAAGTAAAACTATGAATCCAACACCTAGTATGCCAACTACATATTTTAATAATGTTGTTAAAATTTGTTCCATGTTTGATTGTACCTTAATTTATAAATCTAAGCATCTAAGAAATAAAACTTTGAGCAATTATTCTAGCTTTCTTATCTACTTCTAAAACATCATCAAAGTTTGAAACTTTAGAACTAAAATCAGAATCTAATGTTGAAAGAACTACATCTTGAAGTTTAAGGTATGATATTTTTTCTTTTAAGAAAGCATAAACTGCTTCTTCATTTGCTGCATTAAATGCTATTGGATAACCACCTTTAGCGTTGAGCACATGATAAGCTGACTGTAAAAGAGGAAAGCGAACAAAATCTGGTTTTTCAAAAGTTAAGGTTAAGTTACTAAAGTCTAAAGGCTGTACAAGCTCCTCTTTACAATAGTCATCTAAAATTGCTTCTATTATAGGTAAACTCATATTAGGTGTTCCTAATTGAGCATAAATAGCCCCATCAAGCAATCGTATCATTGAATGAACAATGCTTTGAGGATGAACTGTAACTTCAATATCTTTGGCTTCTATATCAAAAAGGTATGATGCTTCAATTACTTCTAAGGCTTTATTTGCAAGAGTTGAACTGTCTATTGTTATTTTAGGACCCATTTCCCAAGTAGGATGTTTTAAAGCCTTTGCTAAAGTTATGTCTTTAAAATATTTTTGTTTTAAATTTCTAAAAGGACCACCGCTAGCTGTGATTATCAGCGACTTAACATTATCTCTTCCATAAGAATCAACTAAAGCTTTTAAAGCTGAATGTTCACTGTCAACTGGGATAATTTTACAATTATTCTTTTTTGCTAGAGAAAAAATAAATTCTCCTCCAGCTACAATTGATTCTTTATTAGCTAAAGCTACATTGTATTTATTATTAAGGGAATTTACAGTGATATTTAAGCCATCAAAGCCAGCTATTCCATTTAAAACAACATCACAAAAAGTGTTTTCTAGAAAGGTAGATACATTATCAAAATAATTAAATTGATTATTTTTATGAGAAGAATTCGTGAGTAACAAGTTTTTTACATTAAACTCTTTGGCAAGACTTTCAAGCTTGTTAAAATCAGTGTTAGCACTCATTCCAACTACTTTAATCTTTAAATTCCTTTCTTTAATTGCTCTTAAGCAAGTAGTTCCTATACTTCCAGTTGCACCAAAAATAATAACTTTTTTCATATTTCTTCTTATTTAATAAATATTTGTAGTAATAAGTAGAACAATGGAGCACTTGCAATAAGAGAGTCTGTATTGTCTAAAGCACCACCTCTACCAGGGGTTAAAGTTCCACTATCTTTTACATCTGCACTTCTTTTCATTACCGACTCTATTAAGTCACCTATAGATGCTGCTGTAGCTAAAGCCAAACCTATAATTATTGATTGATATATTTGAAGATCAATGTTTAAAAAAATTGTAGCAAACACACTTACAGTAGTAGCACTAACTATACCACCAATAAATCCTGCAACACTTTTATTTGGGCTTGCTTTGATAAGGCCTTTGTTGTTTTTACCAAATAATCGGCCAAAAGTATAAGCGAATATATCATTTGAGAAAACACAAAGTAAAAACAATGCATAAAGCACTGCTGATTGCTCAAATGTATTTATTCTAACTATAAAGGATAATAAATATCCGGGATATAATAGTGAAAAACTATCAACGCTTATTTTAATAATAGATTTATCAAAAGGTTTCTCGTACTTAGCTCCTGAGAAAATTTCTATTGAAAACGAAACAAAAAGCAAAAAAACCAAAGTTAATTCTGTTAAGTAGGAAAACGATATTACTGAGTTTAACCAAGCTGCAATTGGTATAATACCTCCAAAAATGTAGTGGAGGTTAGGGGATATTTTAAGCTTAATGTTGATTATTCGATGTAATTCACGGCTTCCTAAAATTGAAAAACCCATAGCAACTAATGCTAAAGCAAGATGCTCAAAGTGAGGTATTAAGAAAATTACAATTAATAATAAAGGTATTCCAATTAAGGTAGTGCGTAAACGCTCCGTAAAAGAAGACATCAAGTAATTCCTCCAAACTTCCTAATTCGAGACTTATAATCATCTTTAATTAATTTAATCATTGAATCATCCCATTCAGGAAAAAGTTTATCATAAAAGCCTAATTCGGCATAAGCACTATCCCATAACAAAAAGTTACTAAGTCTTTTTTCTCCAGCACTGCGAACTATCATATCCACTGAAGGGACTATGTCGCTGTACTGCATATTTTCTTTTATCATCTCTGGAGTAATTTTTGAATTAGGGTGATTTTCTATTATAGAATTTACACTTCTTACAATTTCATCGTGCCCACCATAATTAATACATAAGACAACAGTTAAATCAGAAAAGTCTTTAGTAGCATCTTCAACTTTTTCAATTGATTTTAATGCTGATGGGGGTAAAGTTTCACGATTACCTCTTACTAAAATACGAATCTGTTCTTTTTGGTAAAATTTTATTTCACCGGGTAATTTGGAGGCAATAAGATTCATTAGATACTTTACTTCTGATTCAGGTCGCCTCCAGTTTTCTGTAGAAAAGGCATATAATGACAAAAATTTAATCTCACTAGCTTTACTTGCTTTTACTACTTTTTTTACAGCTTTTAAGCCAGCTAAATGTCCGGCAGTTCTTGGTAGATTTTTAGCTTTAGCCCATCTACCATTACCATCCATAATTATCGCTAAGTGAGTTAAATTATCAGTTATCATTATATCTCCATAATTTCTTTTTCTTTTGCTGCTGAAACAAGTCCAACTTCATCAACATATTTATCAGTAATTTGTTGAATTTTAGTTTCACCAACTTTTAAGTCATCTTCACTAATGAGACTTTCTTTTTCCATTTCTTTTAATTCATCAATTGCTTCACGTCGTAAGTTTCTAAGTCCTACTTTAAATTTTTCAGCAGTCTGTTTAGCCATTTTAGCTAAATCTTTACGTCTTTCAGCAGTTAAAGGTGGAAAGTTAACTCTAATTAATTTTCCATCATTGCCTGGAGTTAAGCCTAAGTCACTTTTTAATATAGCTTTTTCGATTTCAGGAAGAACTGTTTTATCCCAAGGTTGGATTACTACCATTCTTGCTTCAGGAACAGAAATAGAACTTACTTGAGAAAGAGGAGTTTGTTCTCCGTAATATTCAACTTGAATATTGTTGAATAAAGCTGCATTAGCTCTACCTGTTCTAAGAGTTTGATATTCATTTTCAAGAGCCTGAATAGACTTTTTCATTTTACTTTCGAGTGTTTTAAATACGGTATCCATAACATTCCTCCAAATATGAATAAGCTCACTAGCAGAACTAGTGAGCAGTTTTTTAATTTAGTAATTAAGCGCCAGTTGTTACCATTTGATAACCAGTAATTTCTAATTTGCATCCCGCTGCTTTAGCAACTTCTTTCATTTTATCAGAAACTGATACTTTGTCATCCATAATATAAGCTTGGTCTACAAAACAAATTTCTTTAAAGTGTTTTGCTAACATACCTTTTACAATATTAGGAATGATTTTTTCTGGTTTACCCATACCTAAAGCTTGTTTTGTAAATATTTCATTTAAATCCTCAATATCTTTAGGATCTACTGAATCAATATTTAAATAAGTAGGGTTGAATGCTGCAACGTGTAGTGCACAATTCTTACAGAATTCTTTAACATCTTCATTTTCAAATGCAGCAGGGGTGTCTGCTTTAAATTCTACAAGTACACCTTTTTCTCCAGCACCGTGAATATATGTAGCTGCATGTTCATTATCTTTTAAATTGAATACTAGAACAGTTTTTAGTTCCATGTTTTCTTTAATTTTAGCGATAAGTCCAGCAACCATTGAATTTAATTCATCATTAATCTCTGTGTAATTATTTTTTACAATAACGTCACACATTTCTTCACCAAGCTTTTTAAAGTCTTCGTTTTTTGCAACAAAGTCAGTTTCACAAGAAAGTTCTACTAGAACAGCTTTGTTTGGTGTAACTAATGTAAATACACGACCGTTGTTTGTAGCACGGTCAGCTCTTTTTGAAACAGCAGCTAGGCCCATTTCTTGTAAAATTTTAGTTGCAGCATCAAAGTCTCCTTCGGCTTTAACTAAAGCTTTTTTACATTCCATCATACCTGCGCCTGTTGCATCGCGTAATTTTTTAACTGTAGCAGCTTTAATTTGCATAATTATCTCCTTAGTCTTGATAAAGGGTTTTGTCATCGACTTTAATGCCAGCAACTACTGTTGCTCCATCTTCTTCGACTTTAACTTCTTCTTTAACTTCTTTGTCTTCTTCAAATTTTGAAAGATCATTTTCTTCATCACTTGAGAATACAACGCTTTCGGTTTCTTCTACAACTTCTTCAGTTTCAACTTCATCATTTAAAGTTTCAACAATTTGTAAATTACCAGTTTCGTTATCAGCGTCAATTACTGCTCTAGCAATAATTTCAACAAATAAAGAGATAGCGCGAATAGCATCATCATTACCAGGAATTGGATAAGTAATATCAGTAGGATCACAGTTTGTATCTACAACAGCAATAACAGGAATACCTAGTTTTTTTGCTTCTTTGATAGCGATAGTTTCTTTTTTAGTATCAATAACAAAAAGCGCTCCAGGGAGTTGCTTCATATCTTTAATACCGCCAAGGTTTCTTTCTAATTTTACTTTTTCTTTTGTTAATAGAGAAACTTCTTTTTTGGTCATTGAATCAAATGTACCATCTTTTTCCATTTTTTCAATTCTTTTTAGAGTAGAAACTGATTTTTTAATGGTTGAGAAGTTTGTTAACATACCACCTAACCAACGATTGCTTACAAATGGCATGCCGCAACGTTTTGCTTCGGTTTCGATAACTAGTTGAGCTTGCTTTTTTGTACCTACAAAAAGGATTGACTTTCCTTCTTTTACTATAGATCTAGCAGCATCATATGCTTCAATAATACATGTTGAAGTCTTTTGTAAGTCAATAATGTGAATTCCATTTCTTTGTGAAAAAATGTAACGAGCCATCTTAGGATTCCATCTTTTGGTTTGGTGACCAAAGTGAACTCCAGATTCTAATAGGCTTTTCATTGTAACTACGGACATAATATCCTCTCCTATATCTGACGACAAAAAAAACAAGCTTAAACGCACTTTGTTAAGCAAGGTCGTCACCCTTCGAATATATCTCACCCTCAAGGGCGGAAATTTCTTAATCGTGGAATGATTAAGATAGCTTAATTAAATCAGAAATAACCTTTAGTGGCAACCCCACAGCTACATTAAAATCCCCATTTATTCTATCAACTAGTGAGCTACCTTTGCCTTGGATTCTATAGCATCCAGCAGCACCTTCCCATTCTTTTGTTGATATGTAATTCATAACTATTAAATCAGTTAGTCTTTTAAAGTGTATATCAACAACATCGTAACCACTTTTTATACCAACATTTGGAATATACATAGCGAATCCCGAATAAATTTGATGCATTTTGCCACTTAGTTTTTTTAGTGTTTCGTATGCCTCAGTAGCATCTTTAGCCTTTCCAATGAGCTCATTATCAAAAAATATTAATGTGTCTGCACACAGTACTACTGAAGATGTTGGCTTAGGATGCTTTTTTAAATAAGCATCAAGTTTTTTCAAAGCCAAATCCTCAACAATTTCCTCTGGGCTGGTTTTCGTTGATTGTTCATCTATTTCAGTAGGGTGAACAACTACATTAAATCCTTTCGCTTTTAATAGTTGTAATCTAGCTATTGAATTTGAGGCGAGGATGATGTTTTTCATAAAATTCCTTCTATATTGTTAGTTTTAGTAGCTCTTCTTCATTTGTGAGCCACTTTTCTTCATTCTTTTCTAATTTATTATTTAATTTATCTTTTTCTTCAACGACTTTACTTATTTTCTCTGCATCAGAGTAAACTTCTCTATTAGCCATTTTGTTTTCTAGTAATTGAATTTTTTCCATTATCATATCATTTTTTTCTAAAATTTTCTCATTTGTTTTTTTTAGTTTGTTTATCCTATTAGTTCTCTCTCTGTGAGCTTTATAATCTAAAGCTCCCTGGGACTCATTTTTAACTTTAGTTTCAACTTCTTCTTTCTCATCTTCATATTTTTCTTTTTCTTCTAGTTTATATTTAAAGTAATTATAATCACCTTCAAAGAATGTTGGTTCTTCTTCACTTAAGTATAAAATTCTTGAAGCTAGATGTTCTATAAAATATGTATCGTGGCTGACGAATACCATTGTTCCATCATAATGCTTTAATGCTTCAATTAACATCTCTTTTGCATTTATATCTAGGTGGTTTGTAGGTTCATCTAAAATTAATAAATTAACAGGTTCCATTAATATTTTTAAAAGAGCTAATCGGCTTCTTTCTCCACCGCTTAAAACACTAACACTTTTAAAAACATCATCACCTTTAAATAAGAATGCTCCCAAATAGTTTCTCAGTATTGGGTATTGGTCAGTTGTTGAAACTGACTCTAATTCTTCAATCACACTATTATTAGGGTTAAGTGTTTTTTCAGTATCTTGTGCGAAATATCCAATTTTTACATTTGAGCCTTCTGTTATATCACCTGTAAATTCTTCATCCCTCTTGCACATCATTCTTAGCAGGGTACTTTTTCCTGCTCCGTTTCTTCCCGTAACTGCTATTCTATCATTTTTCGAAACAAGAAAGCTAAAGTCTTGGAATATATGATTGTCTCCATAACTTTTGTTTAAATTATTTACTTTTAGTACTTCATTTCCACTGTGAGGAGCTTTAGGGAAAGAAAAGTGTAGCTTTTCAAGGTGAGAGGGGATGTCTACTAAATCAATTTTTTCAATTTGCTTTATTCTACTTTGTACTTGCTTAGCTTTTGATGCTTTATATCTAAATCTTTCAATAAACTGTTCAGTTTTTTCTATTTGGCCTAGCTGTTTCTCAAGAAGCTTCTTTTTTTGTTCAATTTCAACTTCTCTTTGATGTAAGTAAGAAGAGTAGTTACCACTGTAGTGAGTTAGCTTTCCATTAAATAATTCATATACTTCATTTATAGTTTCATCAAGAAATCCTTGATCGTGGCTAACAAGCATTATTCCGCCTTTGTATGCTCTAAGATAGTTCTTTAGCCAAATCCTAGCTTCAATGTCTAAGTAGTTAGTAGGTTCATCAAGTAACATAATATCAGGGTTTTCTAATAATACTTTAGCAAGGGCTATTCTCATTTGCCAACCACCTGAAAACTCATCACACGTTCTTTGAAAGTCACTTACACTAAAGCCTAAGCCTAGTAGGATTTTTTCCATTGTAATTGTTCTATCAAAATATCCGCCCTCTAGTAGAGTTTCTTGCATTTCATGAAGTGTTACTAAATGTGGTTCAACATTTTCTTCTTCACTACTTTTTGCTAATATATTTTCTATCTTTTTCTTTTGCTTAAGTATTGGGTTAAATCTACTATAACTTTTTTCTACTTCTTCAAAGAGAGTATTATTATCTAAGACAATATCACTTTGGGGCAAATAGGAAATTCTTAATCCTTTAGTTTTAGAAACTTCCATACTATCTGCTTGTATATCGCCATTTAGAACTTTTAGAAGTGTGGATTTGCCACAGCCATTACCGCCTGCTAAGGCAGCTCTAGAATTTTCATTCAGGGTAAATCCAATATTTAATAATAAATCTCTATCAGAAAAAGCTAAATTTATATCTTGAACTTGAAGGGTTCCCATTTTTTTCTCCAGTGTTTGTGTTGCTAAGTAAGGATTTTATCGTTATTATAGAGTTTAACATATAGTAGTTTTTTATGACAACAGGAGGACAGCCAATTGATTTGCCTTACAACTACAGAAAATACATTAACTAGCACATTAAAACAAGTTGAACGAAATAAAGAATATATAGATATTGTTGAGTTACGTCTAGATATGCTAGATGAAGCTGAATTAGCAAGTGCGCAAATATTTCCCCGCTTATGTCCCTTTCCTACAATCGCAACTTTTAGAAGAGTTTCTGATGGCGGGAAATCGACTCTAAGTGACAAAAATAGAATGATAAAATTACGTGAAATTGTTTTACAAGGTGATTTTTCATATGTAGATATTGAAGAGGATGTAAAAAAATCTGATTTAAAAATAAAAGTAGACGATGATTTACCAAGAGCAGATTTCGAAGCAGAGCTTAGAGACAAGGATATAAAAATCATACGATCTTTTCATGATTTAGAAAAACTTCCTAGCAATTTATTTTCTTTAGTAACAAAATTAGCTAAAAAAGGCGATATTCCTAAAGTAGCAGTAACTCCAAATACAATTGTTGATGTAGTAACTCTTTTTAGAATGAATGAAGAGTTAAAAGACATAAAGAATAAGATTATTGTTGGTATGGGAGATTATGGTGTTTGCACAAGAATCCTCTATAAAAGACTAGGCTCTATGTTAACTTTTTCTAGTGAAACTCAAGCTGCCTCTGGTCAACTAACAGCTAAAACATTAAAAACCCTTTATAGGGCAGATCAATTAAACAATAGAACAAATATATATGGAATTATAGGGAACCCTGTAATGCATACGTCTTCCCCTTTAATACACAATCCTGGCTTTGAAGCTATTCATTATAATGCTGTTTATGTACCTTTTTTAGTTGATAAAGTAAGAGCTTTTTTCAAACTTGCTGAGTTAATAAAAATACACGGGTTTTCAGTTACTATTCCTCACAAAAGAGATGTTTTGCCATATTTAGGTAAAATCACACGGGAAGTTAAACAAATTGGAGCTTGTAACACTGTTACAAGGATTCAAGGTATGTGGAAAGGAACTAATACTGATTATTATGGTTTTCTCTCTCCAATAGAAACTGCAATTAGTAATGGCGAAATAAAAAGTGCTTTAATTGTTGGGGCAGGTGGAGCAGCTAGAGCAGTTGCTTGGGCTTTAAGAAACCATCAAGTTAAAGTTACTATTGCGAACAGAACATTAAATAAGGCAAAATTCTTAGCAAGTGAAACAATGAGTAACTTTATTGAATTAGATAAAGTGAAAACGCTTGAAAATAGTGTTGATCTAATTGTACAAACTACGAGTGTAGGAATGAAAGCTGATGAAGATGTACTAGAGGATTTTGAATTTAAAAAATCTATGTATGTATATGATTTAGTTTACAAGCCAAAATTCACTAAACTACTGCTTAGAGCAGAAGAAAGTGGTTGTAAGATAATCCATGGTTCAACTATGTTAATTGAACAAGGAAAGTTACAATTTGAATCATTTACAGGGTACCATTATCCACACTGGGTAAAAATTGATATGTAAGGTAAAAAAAAAGCCGCTTGAATTTTCAAGTGGCTTAATAATTTTTATCCTACAGTATTTACTAAAGGCGGTATTCCTTCAATTATTATTTCTACCTTATCGCCTTTTTGCATTCCGCTAATTCCTCCTGGAGTTCCAGTTAAAATTATATCACCGGGTAGTAGCGTCATAATTGAAGAAAGATAACTTACTAAATAAGGAACATCAAATATTAAATTTTTAGTATTTGATTGTTGCATAACTTTTCCATTAACTTTACTTGATATTGTTAAATTGCCTGGATCTAAATCTGTATTAATTACAAATCCAAAAGGGCAGAAAGTATCAAAACTTTTAGATATAGTCCATTGGCCTGTTTTAGGCTGCAAATCTCTTGCAGTAATATCATTTGCACATGTAAAGCCTAGAATATAATCATTTACATCATCTATTTTCACATTCTTTGCTTCTTTTTTTATAACAATAGCTAGTTCTGCCTCATAATCTAAACGCTTACAAACATTTGGTTTAATAATTATCCCACCGTGAGGGAGAGCAGAAGTTGATGGCTTTAAAAACACAATTGGACTTTCAGGTATAGGAAGTTCAAATTCTATAGCATGATCTCTATAATTTAATCCTATGCAAACAGCTTTAGAAAAATCACAAGGAGTTAGAATTTCTACATCACTAAGAAAAATATTTTTCTTTGTTTTAAAAAATCCTTCAAAAGGTGTACCTTCATAAATTGTAATATCTTCTTTTTCACTGTTATAGTTTCCATAAAGAATTTCATCTTTATATTTAAATCTAACTATGTTCATTAGTTCTCCATTTTTATTAATTAATGATGTAGTTCATTATTTTTGCATTAAATATTTTACTTATAGGAAGGGTTACTTTTTCAAGGGTAGGAAGCTTTTTAGCAATAACAAAATATTCATTGTCTGATTCAGCTTTAACTTTTTCTACAAGTAATAACAATTCATGTGTTGAATAAGTAACTTTAAGTACAGTGTTTTCTTCTTTTCCTGCCATTTTACAAACGTTCACTTTTCTTCTAAATTCAAACCCACTTGCACTTATATCAATATCTAAAACGAGGGGAGCGATTTGTGATTCATCTACTATCATTGAAGATCTCAATCTTCCTAGTAAATCTTTCTTTTCAGCTTTTTTTAAGTTCATTAATTCAATTTTAGCTCTTAATTTTCTTGGTTTAAATGTTTTTTCACTAATAAAGTTGTTTATTATTTTATAATTATTCTTAGAAAGGTTTGGATCTAAATTTTCTAAAGTGTCTACAACTAATAGTTGATCTTCTTTTAGATGATAGTTATTGCTAAGTCTCCACTGATCATTTGTATAGAAAGTTTCACTTTGGATTAAGTCTCCCTTTCTCCTAGGAACAATTAGTCCTGCTTTTTCTAGTAACACTGTCCATTGAGTTTCTTTTTCTCTAGACATTAAATAAACCCCATCAGCAAGCTTATTAATAACGTATTCACTCATATCAGGGTGAGAATCAATTATTCTTGAGATTCTATCATCAGCTTGTAAGACAATACCGTCAAAAACACTTAATTGGCTATATTGTTTTTCAACTAAGTCTAAATAATTAAATGCAGAACAGTTTTCAATATCCGTACAGTTATCACTTATATACTGATATATTGTTTCTTTTTTCATATCACTATCTAAAGCATCTCTAAAGTCTTCTTTAGTTAGTTTGTAAGCTGTTTGTATATCGAGAGAACAAAGAGAAGCAAATCGCCATAAGATATCGTTTTTACTTCTTGATCCTAAATACCTAACACTTAAATCAGTATCGAAAGTTAAAGGCTCTGAAGAGCTATAGTCTTTACTAAACTTGTTAATTTGAAAAGCAGTCTCAGTTTTAATTATAATGTTTAATTTTAATAATTTTTCAACTATTTTATCTGTCTTGTCTATTTCATATTTTAATGCCTGTGTTTGGATTAAAAAAGAGAGAGATTTGTCATCAAATGTTTTAATTTCATCTAAAAAAGATAAAACACTTTTAGCAAATGGAAATATTTGTTTAAAGTTATCAAACAGTGGAGCAAGAGTTTGAGCGAAAAATAAAACTGCTAAGTCAAATGATGTTAAATCAATTAATCTCTGGAGTATTTCGTACTCAACAGTATCAAATGGTTTAAATATCTCTAATTCTTCTAACAAATTGTCAATTTGCTCTGTTGCCTCCATTAGTTCTTCTACACTAAAGGCAGGAAAAAGAGGAGCAACCATGTTTCTCTTTTGATAATCAGTTAGTTTATGATTTAACTTAACTATACTTAAATATCCTCGTAAAACTTCACCATCAACTATGTTTTTATTAAGTTCTTCATTATAAATGTCATGGCTTTCGAAAACTGGTCTTAATGATGCTTTTTTAATTAATTCTTCTCCAAAAATAGGATTAAGAATAAACTTGTCTTCTACTGATAGAATTATTAATCTTTTTGCTAAATTAGAAATATGTTCAATTAAAGATACGTAGCTAAATTCTTTTAAGTTTTTGTTGTTGTCAAAATATGAGTAATAAGCAAATTCTTTATCTTCACTTAAAACCTTTTTTTCAAAAGGTTTTAACAAGGAAAGTACTTGGTTCGTAGAAGCTCCTTCTGTAATTTGAAAAATACCTAATAATAGACTATCAATACTATCTATTGTGGAAAGCAGAGCACTAGCTTTCTCTTCATTTAAGAAAAAGCTTGTTAATTGTTCACTTACTTTTATTTGGTTAAATGGCGTGGTTGTTTCTGGAAGGAAATTCCTAGCTACATAATAAAATTTTTCATTTTCTAATGCTATCAACCACTGTTTAAAGAAATCTGGATGTTCTTTCATGTTTTGACTATACCCTTACCTTTTTTTTAATATTAATTACCATCATATATTCTAATTGAGTACTTATACCCTTGTTCCGCTAAAAACTTTTGTCTGTTTAAAGCAAATTCTTCTTCACTAGAATTTTGTGTTACTAATGAGTAGAAATGGCTGCTAATTTTCTTTGGTCTCAATATCCGTCCAAGTCTTTGTGCTTCTTCTGCCCTAGATCCAAAAGTTCCTGAAAGTTGAATTGCTACAGAAGCATCAGGCAAATCTATTGCAAAGTTAGCTACTTTGGAAACAACTAACACTTTTATTTCACCATTTCTGAACTTAGAGTATAGCTCATCTCGCTTTTTATTAGAAGTTGCACCTGTAATAATTGGCATATTTAATTCTTTTGCTACAATTCTCAATTGTGATAAATATTGACCAATAATTAAAATGTATTCACCTTCATGTTTTTCTAATAGTTCATGTACAATTTCAAGTTTTCTAGGGTTTTCACTAGCAATTTTAAACTGCTCCCTAGGTTTTGCTAAAGCATAAGGAACTTCCATATCTAGTGGAAGCGGAATCCTTATTTCACTACAAAAAGCTTCTGCTATGTAGCCTCTGCTTTCAAGCTCACTCCAAGGCACATCATATCTCTTAGGTCCAACAAGGGAGAACACTTGATCTTCTTTATTGTCTTCTCTAACAAGAGTTGCTGTTAGGCCCACTCTGTGTAGGCTTTGAAGCTCTGCAGTAACTTTAAATACAGGAGCTGGGAGCATATGTACTTCATCGTAAATAATTAATCCCCACTCACCTTTAGTTAATAATTCAAAGTGTGGAAAAGGTCCTACTTTATCAGGTCTCCAAGTTAATACTTGATATGTACAAACTGTGATTTTCTTAGCGCGTTTATGTTCTCCAGTATATTCTCCAATATCTTCATGAGTTAATGTTGTTTTATCTGAAATTTCATTAACCCATTGGCGAACTGATGCTACGTTTGTAGTAATAATTAAAGTTCTAGTAGCTAGCTTTTTTAAAATATCTATACCAATTATAGTTTTACCAGATCCACAAGGAAGAACAATTGTTCCATAGCCACTACCATCTTGCGTCGTGCCTATTAAGGCATGAGAAGCTGCTTCTTGATAGTCTCTAACATGGAAGGGTTTTCCTCCTAAAGTTGTTTTTCTTAATTCAACATCAATTGGAATTCCTTTTTTTAAAGGGATTCTATCATCAACTGGATAACCTAATTCGATAAGTTTTACTTTAATTTCACCTCTGTCGAGTTTTTTTAAAGCAAATACTCCATCTCCAACTTTTGTAAGAACATTTTTTAACTCTCGATTACTATCTATAATTCTAAAAATTAAAGAATCTGTTACTTTTAATAAATACATCTCTTCAAACGCTAGAGGATCTTCACTTTTACCTTGAGTTTCAAGTGTTAGAATACTTTCAGCATTTAAATTATTGAGTTCTTCTTGTTCTTCTTCACTAAGTTTTATTCCTTCGCGTTGTTTCTTTGATAATCTTCGTTTTATTTTAGCATTATGAGCTTTTTGTTTTAAATACTCGTTTAATTCTCTATCAATTTCATCATTAGTTCTACTAGTTGTTTGTAGAGGTTCACTTTCTTTTTTCTTAGAATCATCTTCACATAAAATTAGCTTTCCAAATCTGGAGGAAACATCTTCTATAAAAAATATAACTGATTGGCTTAATGGAAACTTTGACCAATATTTTAACTTTTCTATTACAGTTGTGCTAACTATTCCACATGAGGCTGCATTCCAAAGTGAAATTGGAGTGAGGGAATATGTATGAATATGTTCTGGACTTTTGATTAAATCACAAAATGTTGAAATCTCATTTCTACACTCTTCAAAAAGAGGGTTGTGAACATCTAAAAGCAATGTTCTATCGCTTTGTACTATTAATGGGCTATCTTTCAATTAAAAAGGCCTCCTGCTTTCTTTTTCATAAATAAAGTCTAAAGCTACCAGTGCTGCCATTGCTTCGACAACTACTACTGCTCTAGGACAAATACATGGGTCATGACGACCCTCTATTAAAATTACTTTTTCAACATTATTTATATCAACTGTTTTTTGTGGTTGTGATATAGAGGGGGTTGGTTTAAAAACAACTCTAAAAATGACATCTTCTTTTGTTGTTATTCCACCTAAAACTCCACCATTGTTGTTTGATAAAAAACCATTTTTATCCATTTGATCATTAAATGTAGAACCAAAGGCTTTTGCACTTTCAAAACCCATGCCAATTTCAAAGCCTTTAACAGCTCCAATGCTTAGCATAGCTTTAGCTAATTGTGCTTCAAACTTGTTGAAGGTTGGCTCTCCAAGACCTATTGGTAAGTTTTTTATTCTACATTCAATTATACCACCAACGCTATCGCCTTTTTTTCTAAGCTTATTTAATAAAGCTACCATTTCTTTAGCTTTATTCTCCTCTGGAGCGTACAGCTCATTGTTCTCTCTGCTTTCCCAATTAAAAGTAGGGGAAGAAGGATCAATTTTTATATTACCAATTTGAATAGTAGCAGCTTCAACAACAACTTTTTCCTCTTGGAGATACTGTTTTGCAACAGCTCCAGCTATTACTCTACTAGCTGTTTCTCTACCGCTACTTCTTCCACCACCTCTTGGATCTCTTATTCCATGTTTGTTGTATAAGGTGTAATCAGCATGAGAAGGTCTAAAGGTGCTTATAATGTTTGAATAGTCTTTAGATTGTTGATCTTTGTTTTCAATTACTATCGTTAAAGGGGTTCCGGTAACTTTACCTTCATAAATACCTGATAAAACCTTTAACTTATCTTCTTCATTTCTCTTTGTTCCAAGTTTATTACCGCCTGGTCTGCGTCTGTTTAGTTCTTTTTGTATTTTATCTAAATCTAGTGGAAAATTAGACTTAAGCCCATCAATTGTTACGCCAATGGCGGGCCCATGTGATTCTCCAAAAGTTGTAATACTTAAGAGTTTTCCAAATGTATTATTTCCCATTATTCCCCCCAGTTATTAATTGATGTCAAGATTGTTTTAAAAACTGATTCAACATCTCCATCTTTTATTTTTATAATTAAAGATGCTTTTTCTTTATAGAGACTATCTCTATTTTTATATAAGAGATGAAATTGCTGTTCTGGGTTTTCTTTTAAAAAAGGGGGTATACCGCTTTTCAAAATTCTGTTGTATAAAACATTTTCATCCACACTTAAATAAATTAAATTAGTGCAAAGATCAAAAGCTTTTTTGTTGTCACAAATTCCACCACCTAAAGCGATTACTTTATCACCTTTTTCTCTTTGTATAAGGCTTTTAAGGCAAGTGTATTCCATGTTCATAAAAGCTTCTTTGCCTTCTTTTTTATAAAACTCTCTAATGCTTGAATAGCTAATGTTGTTTATAATTTCATCGTCTAAATCGTAAAAGGGTAAGCTTTTATAATTGGCAAAAAGTTTTGCATGTGTGCTTTTCCCACTGTGTTTTATTCCTGAGAAAAAATATGTCATTTCTTCTCCTCAGTATTATCTTCAAAAAGTTCTACCCATTTTTTACCATTGGAGGTAGTTTTTGGTTTTTGAAAGCCAAAGTTTTTTTCTTCTAATCGTCTCTTTTTCAAATAGTCAATTTTTTTTGTTTCTAGCTTTTGTGTGTAAAGAGCACCGTGATAATTGCTTTTCATAGCTTCTTTGCGTTTATCTTTTGGTTTTCTGGTTTTCTTAATTGCTTTGTAAAACAACAAAACAGAAAGAAGCCAAAAAATTGAAATAAGCAGTGCAATAATGGGAGTGTTAGCTTTAGTTACAAATGTAGGAAAAACAGAAAATTGGTCTAAACTAAAAGTTTCGCTTTTCATTAGAGCAAAGCTTTGGTAAGCTTGAGATACAGTAAAAACTATTGAAATAATTAATGGGAAAACCCATGATAACCATTCAGGAGAGAATATAAATCTTATTATTAAAAAAAGTGTTAATAAGTAAATTATAAAAGTTAGGGTAGGAATAATATAAACCATTACCAAAATACCTCCTCCATAGGAATATCAATAGTTTATTATAGCACAAAACAAAAGGAGTGTGAATGCAGTATAGTAAAATGCTCGAATACCAAAATGAGAAAATAAAGAAGGAACAATTACAGCAAAGAAAAGTAGAAAAAACTCTTGATGTAAGGGGCGCTTATTATAGGGATACAACAGCTATAATACACTCCTCAGCCTTTAGAAGGCTTAAGCATAAAACACAAGTTTTCTTTGCACCTAATAACGATCACATTTGCACTAGAATTGAACATGTTTTACATGTAGCTTCTATAGCTTCAACAGTTTGTAGAGGCTTGGGGTTAAACCAAGAATTAGCTTGGGCTATTGGTGTTGGCCATGATTTAGGCCATACCCCCTTTGGACACGTTGGCGAAGTTATTCTTAGTTCCTTGATGCAAAAAGAAGGATTAAGCTTTTTTGAACATGAAGTTCATTCATTAAGAATTGTAGACTTTTTGTCAAATAAAGGTGAGGGGATGAACCTTACTTACGCTGTTAGAGATGGAATTGTTAGTCACTGTGGCGAAGTGTTTGTTGAATGTATAAAACCTTCTTTTACGATTAAAGACTTAGACAAAATAAAAGCTAAAAAAAATTTAGTGCCAGCTACTTATGAAGCTGCAATAGTAAGATTTTGTGATTCAATTGCTTACCTAGGTAGAGACTGGGAAGATGCTTGCAGGCTAAATATCATTGATAAAAATCAAATGCCAGAAATAGCTAAAAAATTATTAGGTGAAAACAACAGTCAAATTATAGATACATTAGTGACAGATTTGATTGATTCAAGTGATATTGAAGGAATTAGATTTAGTAAAGACATCTTTGCAGCAGTAACAGAAATGAAAGACTTTAATTATAAAAATATTTATAAATCTCCAATTCTTGAAGGGTATAAAAATTATTTTACAAGACTTATTAATTTAATTTATCAATATTTAAGTGAAATATTTTCTTCCTACTATGATGATAGGGAAAAGTATCAAAAAGAAAAAAATATGTTAGCTATTGGATTTAGTCATCATGTAAAAGAAATGCTTCCTAAATATAAAGAAAAAGAAAATAGTGAAGAGCGTTTAATATTTGATTATATTGCAGGAATGAGTGATAATTTCGCTCTTGATTGTGCAACTGAAATATTAATTCCAGAACATTTAAATGATCAATTAGAGTCAAATATTTCAAGCAAGTGGTATTAGAAAAGTTAGGGAGTTTCGTCCTTTTTATTTAGCCTTTCAATTTCTTGTATAAATTGCTTTATATCATCAAATGCCCTATAAACTGATGCAAATCTTACATAAGCAACAGTACTTACAGTAGAAAGCTGTTTTAATGTTTCTTCCCCAATTTGGTAAGAGTGTATTTGTCTTTTTGATCCAGCTTGTTTTCTTATATTAAGCTCAATGTTTTCAAGAACTTGTTTTAAAACATCATCATCAATGTTTAATTTATCTGTGCAACTAATAATACCGCGTTTTATTTTATCGATATCGAAAGCTTCTTCTCTATTATCTTTTTTTATAACAGTTATTCGTTTTTCTTCTATTTTTTCGTAACTAGTAAATCTGTACCCACAGTCAAGGCATTCTCTTCGTCTTCTAATTGAAGTGCCGTGCTGATTTGATCTAGATTCAATAACTCTATCATTATCGCATGTACAATTTGGACAGCGCATAAAAACCTCCTAAAGGCTACTGGAGGTTTTATTGTATAAAATGGTGAGTAATTATTCTAGTGTCGAATAGGGGCTAAAATGATGTTTTTAGTAATAAAAGACACTATATATACTTTTTTTAATATAAAAGCACTATTTTAAAAGATCTTTAACTAAAGCAATCTCTTTTTTATAGCCAGGCATTTCATTAGGAGTTTCTAGAATAAAGGGTAAATGCTTTAAAGAAGGGTGAGTTACAACATTCTTAATAGTTTCAAGTCCAATGTTTCCTTCTCCTAATTTTTCATGTCTATCTTTATGTGATGCAAGTGGGTTTTTGCTGTCATTTAAATGAATAGCCTTTAAGTTTTCTAATCCTAATATATTATCAAAAGATTTTAAAACGCCATCTAAATCATTTTTAATATCGTAACCACCATCAAAAATATGACAAGTATCGAGTAAAAATCCAACTCTTTCTTTATTATCAATCTTTTCTCTAATTCTACTTAACTCTTCAAAGGTTCTACCAACTTCAGTACCTTTACCAGCCATAGTTTCAAGTAAAAGCATTACATTGGAGTTTTTACTTTTACTGATTAAAGAGTTTAAAGCAGTAGAAATTTGATCAATGGCAATATCTACTCCTTGGCCTGTATGACTTCCTGGATGAAAGTTGTAATAAGGACACTCTAATATATCTAGTCTCTTAAGATCATCTTCCATTAATCTCAGTGCTAAAGCCCTTAAGTCAGGTTTACTAGAGCATAAGTTGTAAGTGTAAGGCGCATGGGCTACAAAAGGAAGATTTCCTTTTTTCCCCCACATATCTTTAAAAGATTTAGCATCTTTTAAATCTAAATCTTTTGCACGAGTGCCTCTTGGGTTTCTTGTGAAAAACTGAAAAGTAGTAGCATTAATTTTTTCAGCTTCTTTAATTATGTTTACAAAGCCTTTAGAGCTACTAATGTGAGGACCAATTGTTATATTCATATAATTTAAATTCCTTCTAATTTGTTGTTGCTATTAACAATAGTTATCATTAAGGATCTTGTCAACATATCAAAATAAAGTATAGAAACAGCAAAACTGTAAAATAAAGGCAATTTTTGTTTAAATATGTTGTCTTTTAATACAATATGTGATTATATTAACAAATAGTGGAGGGCTTATGGCAGAGTCAATTAGTAGTTGTGTAAAAAATATAATTAACAAATCTCCTTTTATTAATGAAATGTTAGTTAAGGGAATTCTTTCTTATAGTAATTACGCTTCTTCAATAAAAGAAGAAGTGGAAGAGGTATATGGTAGAGAAGTTAAACATAGTGCAATAGTTATGGCTATTAGAAGATATGGGAACGATTTAAGATTAAAAGCTCAAAATGAAAAAAAGATCCATGTTGATTATGAAATAATAATGAAAACCAAAATATATGATTTAAATATTGTAAGAAATGATAAGTTTCTTGGAAAACTCTCTCGATTATATAATGAAGTTTCAACAGAAAAAGGTGATTTTTTAAATGTCTCATTAGGTAGTCATGAAATATCTGTAGCTATTAGTGAAAAATATCGGGACTTGTTAGATGAATTAGCTAAAGATGAAGAAATTTTACATAAAATGGGCGATTTAGTAGCACTTTCTTTAGTATTCTCTGGAGATTTTTTACAAACACCCGGGATTGTTTATGAGGCTGTTAGAAAGTTAGCCTGGGAGAAAATTAATGTTATTGAAATTCTTTCAACAAAAAATGAACTTACCTTTGTTATTAAAAGAGAAGATTCAATGAAAGCTTTTGATGAACTTCAGTCTTTTCTAAGCTAAAAAATATGTATGTTACAATAATTAGTGGGCCTAAAAACTCAGCTAAAACAACAACATTAAAAAATATAGTAAACAAAAGAGAAAAAGAGTATTTAGGTTATTTGTGTGAAAGTTTAAACAACAAAAATAATCTTTTTCTACGAGATTTAAATACAAACGAAACAATTAACCTAATGCAAACAACACCTTGTTTACATAAAGACAAAGTAGGGAAATATTTTGTTCACTTAAATGCTTTTGAAAAGGCAAGTACAATGCTATTAAAGCAGATTGAAAATTCTAAGAATGAAGATATTGTAATTGTTTTAGATGAAGTGGGATATTTAGAGCTTTTAGATTCTGGGTTTGATGATTTAATTAAAGTTTTAATTTATTTAAATAAAGACTTACTTATTTGTATCAGGGATGAATTTGTCAAAAGAGTTATATCTAAGTATAGGTTTGAAAATTACAAGATCAATAATATATAAAGAATCCCACAATAACTGTGGGATTTTCTAATTGCAATAAAATAGTAAAAAATTAACTATTTAGTCATTTCGTTTTTTTCTTCCATAATTTCTTTTCTACGAACTTTACATAGATTAGATATTTGAGAAAGGGCCTTACGTCCGCGAGCTGCTGATGCTTTAATCCCTTTTTCAGTAAATTTAGCATTTTCTGCTTTGTATGTTTCAAAAAACTCTAACAATTGATCATGTGTTGTCATGAATAGCCTCCGTTTTAAATATAATAAAATTCTAACACACATATTATAAATTGCAAACTAAAATAAGTTAAATAAATAAGAAAACAAGGGTTTTATGCCTATAAATCAAGGTTTTATCAAAGTTTAGATAAAAGTTAAGCAGTTTTGTAAGAAGAAAAGGTGTTATAAGCTAAAGTTCGTTAAGCACTTTCTCTACATGGTTTGCTACTCTATTTACCTTATAAACATTTTTAACCTTAAAGTTTTCATCAATAACGTATGTAGTTCTAACTATGCCAAAATATTCTCGTCCGTAGTTTTTCTTTAACTGCCAAACCCCGTAACTTTGAATTACCTCAGTATTTTCATCACTTAGTATTTCAAAATTAAGTTCATTTTTATCACTAAAATTATAATGAGATTTTACACTATCTTTACTAATTCCAATTACAATTGCATTTTTCTGTTTAAACGAATCTAAATGCGCTTTAAAATCTAAAGCTTCTGTAGTGCAACCTTTTGTATTATCTTTTGGGTAAAAGTAAAGGATAATAGTCTTGCCTTTAAAGCTACTTAATTTAATTAAGTCTCCATCTTTATTCGGTAATTCAAAATCAATTGCATCTTTTCCAATTTCTAAATAAGCCATACCTTCTCCTTTAATTTTAATAATACTAAATAAATGTAAAAATACAAGAAGAAGTTTTATAAAATATGAATACTGAAAATATTAACTAAATAATACATTTCAAGTTTAAGTTT